>JBBDNX010000028.1:0-8653 GCA_040877345.1 Pirellulales bacterium | reverse complement strand
TGGCCCTCTTGTTACACGACGTCTCGCCGGAGATCTCGTTGGAGGAACGCTGCGAGAACCTGCACGAGCTGGCCACCAAGGATCCGCTGACCCAGGTGGCCAACCGCGCCGAGTTCGATCGGGCCCACGAGATGTTCGTCGCCGCCCACTTGGAGAGCAACCTGCCCTGCAGCCTGATCATCAGCGACATCGACCGCTTCAAGCTGGTCAACGACACCTACGGGCACCAGGCCGGCGACGAGGTGATCCAGAGTTTCGCCCGGCTGCTCAAGGCTTCCTGCCGGCCCGGCGACCTGGCCGCGCGCTACGGAGGCGAGGAGTTCGTGCTGTTGTGCGCCGACTGCGACAACGGGGCCGCCGTGCGCCGGGCCGAAGAGCTGCGGAAAGGCTTCAGCGTGATTCCCCAAAGCGCCCTGGGCGGCCGGCCGGTGACCGCCAGTTTCGGCGTCACGGAGATTCAGCCCGGCGACACGCCCGAGACCATGCTGCGCCGCGCGGACCGGGCCTTGTTGAACGCCAAGGAAAGCGGCCGCAACCGGGTCGTGCAGTTGGGCATCGGCACCGATCCGGCCGACTCCCGGCCCGAGCCCAAGCCCGCGCGGCGGAAGCGCCCGGCTGGTCACATCCTGATCGAGCGCGACCTGATCAGCGAAGCGCCCTTGAGCGTCTGCATCGAAAAGCTCCGCGGCTTCGTGGCCGACCACCACGCCGAGGTCGACGAGGTCGACGGCAACCACATCCGGCTCAAGATCGGCGACGAAGGCGGATCGGCGCTGCGGCGGATGGCTGACCGGCCGTTGCGGCTGGTCATCGACGTCGTCTTTGAGGAGCGCGAGCGGGAAACCGCCGCGGGCAACGGCGGTGCACGGCCCGGAGCCGCCCGGACGCTGATCCGCCTGGCGATCAGCCCGCAGCGCAACCGCGACCGGCGGCAGGAGCAAGCCATCGAGTGGGCCCGGCAGCTTCTGATCAGTTTCCAGGCTTACCTGATGGCCACCGAGTGCGAGTTCCAGCCCTCCAGCGGCATCTGGCGGCGGGCCCATTGGTTCCTCTCGTCCTGGTTCGGCAGGTCGTAGACGCGCGCGGGAAGCGGGCGGCGGAACGCTTGCGGCTTTCGACGGGCTCGAGCCGGGGCGCTCGTCGAGTCCCGTGTTTCTGATCCATCCTCCCTTCCTCCTTCTGCCTTCTGCCTTCCCCCCCTCTCCCTCCTTCAATTTGCCACTTTTCCGTCCATCGGGTATCTTGGCGCCATCGCACCATCAAATCAGGAGGACAAGATCATGGCCTATACCGTTCCCCCCCTGCCCTATCCCTTCGACGCGCTGGAACCGCACATCGACGCCCGCACGATGGAAATCCATCACGATAAGCACCACAACGCTTACGTGACCAACCTGAACAAAGCCATTGAAGGCACCGATCTGGGCAACCAGGGCATCGAGCAGTTGATTGCCAACATCGAAAAAGTGCCCGAAAACATCCGCACGGCGGTCCGCAACAACGGCGGCGGGCACGCCAACCACTCGCTGTTCTGGACCATCATGGGTCCAGGCGCGGGCGGCAAGCCTTCCGGTCCCCTGGCCGAGGCCATCGACAAGGAGCTGAAAGGTTTTGACGCCTTCAAGCAGGAGCTCAGCAAGGCCGCCATCGGCCGCTTCGGCAGCGGCTGGGGCTGGCTGAGCGTCGACAGGAACAAGAAGTTGGTGATCGAGAGCACGCCCAACCAGGACAGCCCCTTGATGCACGGCAACACGCCCATCCTGGGGTGCGACGTTTGGGAGCACGCCTACTATCTGAAGTACCAGAACCGGCGCCCCGACTACGTGGCGGCCTTTTTCAACGTGATCAACTGGCCCGCCGTAGCCGACCGCTACGCCGCCGCGAGGAAGTAGCGTAGATCCCCGATTCATTCCGTTTGCCCGCTCCGTTTCCCCCGACCGCGTGCCCGAGTCAAAGCGGGCGACTAGGCGAGATGCGCAAGCCGGCGATGGGCCTCCGCAAACGGCCAACCGGGAAAAACGGAATGATATTCCCTGCTACACCGCGTCCAGAATCGAAAACCCAAAACACGTATTACTGGCGTTGACGGCCCGCGCCGGACGCCTATAATCCTCGCCGAAAATGTCGCGGAAGCCGGACTGCGCGGGCGGCTGCTATTGGCGCCCTGCGAAACGCAGTGGCCCGGCGGCGGACCTGACGCGGCCTGCATGGAGGCAAATGGCCCGGCGTCAGAACATTTCTCATCAGCGTTTCGTTCCAATGTCTTCAGGGATGAGGACACGTGGGATCGCGGGGCGTTGCGCCCGCCTCCCCAAGCCGCTCCCTGACAGCCAAAACTCTTCGAAGGGCGCGTCAACGATGCATGCTTTCATGGCTCGCTTTGCGGTGCTCCTCGTGTTGTTCTCCGCGGTGGGATGCCGCACCAGCGGCAAGTGGCCCGGCCTGGCCTGGGGCCGCAACAAGGAACCGGCCTATTCGACGGCCTCCAGCGCGCCGCCGGCGAACCCCTACGCGGGACTCCCCTCGGCCGCCGGCGCCGCCGCCGACTACAGCGGCGCGCCTGCCTCGCCATACGGCAAATACGCCGAAACGCCCACCGGCGATGCCGGTTCTGGCACGAGTGCGGCGGTCGCCCAGGACGGCTATCCCAGCCATGGTGGCTACGGTGGCGGAGGCGGCTATCCGGCGCAGACCGCTGGGTCAGGAGCCACCCAGACCGGCCCATACGACTCGACCTACCCGGAACAGGATGAGCGGCCCGCCAGCTACGCGGGCGGTGCCGTGACGAATCCCTACGTGGCTGGGCAAGGCCGCGACTACGGCGATTATCGCTCCGGAGCATCCGGCGGCAGCTTGGGCCAGGATCCGCTCCGCACGGCCGACTCGCGCGCCGCCCAGGCGGCCCGCTACGATGCCACCTCGCGCTACGACGCTACCTCGCCTTACAATAGCCCAGCTCCCTATGGGACCGACACCACGGCGGGCCAGGAGCTCGACCGCTATCCGCCGGGAACTTCAACCGGCAACCGCTATGCCAGCGATACGACTAGCCCCATCCAGGCGACTTCGGTCGATTCTGATTACCAGCCCGGCCGGAGCGACTATCAACCCGGCGCAACCGGCTACGCGCCGCCGGGAGTACGTCCGTATCAAGGGGCCGGTGGTTCAGCGGGCGCGGCGGGCGCCGATCCGCATTATCGGCCGGGGGGCACGCGCGACTATTTGCCCGCCGGCAGCGGTACCGGCACCGCCCCTGCGAACCACGGATCGCGCCAGACGACCAGCCCCGCCTCGCCGGCCGGCAGCATCTATGCCGACACCGTCGACGAGCGCTATGGCAGTTCGGCCGGCAACGACCGCTACGGCGACTATCGCGATACCTCGGGCCCGCTGGCGCCGCCGGAGGTCAACGTGGCGCTCCCCCCGCGCTGAAGAGTAAGGGAAGAAACTCGACAAGGCGAACGAAGACGACGGGCGTCGTCTGCCTTCTGCCTTCTGACCTCCGCCTTCTTCCTTCCGCCATAGCTACTCGTTGCGGCGCAGCGCCAGAATCGTGAGGTCGTCGGCAGGGCTGGCGCCTGCATAATGATCTTCGATCCGCTCGCCGACGCGCGCGACCAGCTCGGCCAGCGGCAGGCGCCGCAGCTCGCGCAGTGCTGCCAGCAACCGGGCCTGGCCAAATTGCTCGCCGGCGGAGTTCACCGCCTCCACAATCCCGTCGGTGCAGAGCACGAGCAAGTCGCCCACCTCCATGCTCACAACCGGGCCCGGGGGATAATCGGGCTCGTCGACCACGCCCAAGGGCATGCCGGTCGCGTGCAACGTGGTAAAGCGGTCCGCCGCCGCTGAATAATGCTCCGCCGGTGCATGGCCGGCATTCGAGTAGCACACCGTGTGGCTGTCCGGATCGAGCGACGCAATCACCATCGTGATGAACAGGCCGTTTTGCAGATCGGGCGCCAGGGCCCGCCCCAACAGGGCCAGCAGTTGTTCGGGCGCCGCGTGCTCCAACAACAGCGCCCGCAAGGCCGCCCGCACCGAAGCCATCAGCAAGCTGGGCCCCAGCCCGTGACCGCTCACGTCGGCGACCACCAACCCCAGCCGCCCGTCCGGCAAAGAAAGGACGTCGCAGTAGTCGCCGCCCACCGCCTGGTTCGGAAACCACCAGGTGGCCGCTTCATAGCCGCGAATCTGCGGCAACTGGCTGGGCATGAAGCCGCGCTGCACGTCGCGGGCCACGTTCAGCGAGGCATCGATGGCCTCCCGCTCGCGCAGCTCCTCAACCAGCCGGGCCCGGTCGAGCGCTACCGCGGCATGCTGGCTGAAGGCCGAGAGCAACTGCTCGTCGAAGTCGTCGAACGGGCCGCCTTCGTTGTTCAAGCACTGCAGTACGCCCAGCAGCGCGTTGTCGCGAGACGAAGTCAACGGCGCGGCCAGTATGCTCCGCGTCTGAAAACCGGTCGCCTGGTCGATCGACCCATGCCAGCGCGGGTCGAGCGCCGGATCGGGTACGTTGACCATCTGGCGGTGCCGGGCCGCATACCCCGTGATCCCGTCTTCCAGGCCACGGCGGATCTCGGCGATCTCCAGATCGGTGGCCACCCGCGTGTACAGCTCGTTCCGCTTCGGATCGTATTGGTACAAGCTGGCCCGCTCGCACACCAGCGCCTGGCAGGCCTCCCGAGCAATCACTTCCAGGATCTTATCCAGGTCGACCTCGGCCGCCAGCACACGCGTCACGTCCAGCAAGCGCAACAGCGCGTTGACCCGCCGGCGCGCGGTCGCCTCGTCGGCCTGGTCGGAGAGCAGCAGCTCGCAAAGTTCCATGGGCACAGTCTAGACTTGCTCCAAGCGCCGGGCAATCCAGGCCGGCGACACGAAGCGGCGCAGCAAGCTTTTCAAGTTCGTTTCCATCGTCTTCAAGCGGGGATCGGCCTCGGCGGGCGATGGAGTTGCTTCGTCGCCCGTTGGGCTGGCTTTCAACCCCCCCCATCCGAGCCGAACGGGCCAGTCGTACATGGCCGCCGAGGCATTGAAGCGCTCGGCCACCCGCGCCGCCCAGAGCAGCCCGAAGGCGTCGCGAAAATCGTGCCACAGCCTGTCCAACGGCCGGACGGCCGCCGGACGACCGCGCGCGGCGCGGGCCGCCAGCACGATAGCCAGCACCAGGCAGGCCAGGCCAAAGAGCGGCCGCCATGGACCCAGCGGCGGCAGACCGAAGGGCAACTGGTCGGACAACAGGCAAACCTGCCCAACGGCCACCAGGCCGCTCGCTTGCCAATAGCGGGTGGGCAAGTGGTTGATCAATCCCACGCCGATCAAGGCCAGCAGGAACCAGCTCCAGGCGGCGTGCAACTCCGGCAGCCGGCTGGTACCGAGAGCCCAGCCGCTGACCACCGGCAACCAGAGAACCACAACCAGCGACAGCACGATGAACTGCCACGCCTTGTCTTGCGGCCGGCGGGCCCCCAACAGAGCCATCGAGGGAGCCAGGGTCGTGGCGGCCGCCAGGTAGCGGGCATAAGCCAACCAGGCAGGCGCGTGCGCTTGCGACCAGGCGGCCGCTGTTTCGACGCCGGCCACTGCTGCCAGGCACCCAAGCGCCCAGAACAAGAGAGCTGCCAGCGTCGTGCCGGCCACGGCTCGATGGCAACTGAGCAACACTGCGGCGCCTGCCGCTGACAAACCAACGCTCAGCACGGTGGCCGCACCTGGATGGACAACGAAAGCGTCGGCCAACGTCGAGAGCATCAAGCCACTTGCATCAAACGGGAAGGGGTGGAAGAAGAATGCGTCGTGCCGGATCTTGCCTATTCTAACGGTTGTGCGGTCTGGCGGCAGGCATTGGGGTCACGATGGCCCCAACAGTCGCGTTTCGGCGTAAGTCCAAGCGCGGCAAGCCTCCGCCGGTCGACGCTCACCATGTTAAACCTTGCGGTGTTGGAAAAATGCAACGGTTGCGTTTGCTCTACCGCCAGTCGTGGGCAATGTTTCTCCAGACGAACGCCGGCCGGCGCCGCGGTAACCAACCCGCGAGCCATGTGGATCAGGTTTCCACTTTCTGCCGGGCCGGCCTCGTCGCTTTTTGAGTCGCCAGACCGAAATCGACAAGGAGTTGAGCCATGCGGTCAGTTTTGAACAGGGTGGGAATGGTTGCGGCCTTGGTGCTGGGATGCGGTTCGATCCAAGTTGAGGCGTCCGATGCATGGGAGGGATCGGCCTACGGCGGTGCTGCCAGCACGGCCGCCTTCCGCGGCGGCTACGGACTTTGGGGCCTCGACTACGGGTCGTCGGCCGATTGTTGCAGCGATGTCTGGGACGGCTATTGCGACGAAAGGCGTGGCTGGGGATGCGGGCATGACCGGCACCACGGCGATTGCCGCGGATCGCGCCGGCACGGTGGCGGGCTATTCCACCGGCACCGCCGCTGCCACGGTGGCCATACAGGTTCCTGCTGCGACGGTGAAATGAACCACGGCATCGTCCCCGGGCCGCTTGGCCCGATGGAGGGAGGTCCGATGGACGATCCTCCGGCGCCGGTGGCCGACAACGCGGCCTGAGCCTCGGAAACGTGGGCCGCCCGCCGCTGTTGCTGCTCCTGAGTGACACTCTCCCGCGCGCGGATTCGGGTTCAAAAAAAACGGGCGAACCGAAACGGTTCGCCCGTTTTTTTGTTACCGGCAGGCTCTTTGGGATTCTGCGGAGGAATCGGCTGGAGCATCGCCATCGGCGTTGCCGATACCGTGAGTACAACCTTGCCGGGAGGGCGGGACAAACGTTGTCCCGTTTCAGGATAGAGGTCATGGCAATCGACGGATCGAATTGCCATGACCTTTTTTTACGCGCCCGCGGCGGGCCCCATGCCCCGCTGTTGGGGCCGGGCGTCCGAAACCGGCTCGCCCCAGGTTTCATTTTTCCACGCCTGCTGCTTCGCGCCGCGGCTGCGATTCTGCCCCAAGTAACTCCTGGCAGCGCTCTTTGGCACCTCGCTTGCACTCCGCATGCTGTCGTGCGGTGCGTTTTTTAAATCCCGCACGACAAATGAAAATGCATACACGCCAAAGGCGGAGGAGAGAAATCATGTGGCGGAATAGCCGATTGAAGAGCTGCCCCTTGGCGGCCGGTGTGGTGGCCTTGGTGTTTGCGACCGGGCAGGTCCTGGCACAGTCGGACCAGGGAGCGGGAGGAGCCGGCGGGGCTGGTGGCACTGCCGCCGGGGGGGCGGGTGGACAGGCCGCCGGCGGAGCCAGTGGTGCCGGCGGCGCTATCGACCAGGGTGGCTTCGGTGCCCAGGGTGGCACCTATGGGCGATGGGGCGGTTTTCCGCAACGCCCACCCGCGATGACTCAGCCGGGGCAATCCGGGTTTGGCGTCCAGGGGGGCCTCGAAGGCCAGGCCGACTTCGGAGCGGACGGCTTCGGAGACGCCCAGGGAGATTTTGAGCCTCGAGCCCGTACCGGTTTCCGACGGGACCGCCGCACGCAATTCGGCACGGACACGCAATTCGACAACAACATCCAAGGCGATTTCGACCGTCGCCGAGCTCGGCGGGACCAGGCAAACCGGTTCGGCACGGACACCGATTTCGATAATCGCGTCGTGGGCGGAGGTGTCGACCGCCGCAGCCGGTTCTCGCAAGGGCGCGCCGGCACCTTTGGCGACTTCGTAGCCGAGCGTGCCGGACGCGCCGCCCGCGCCCGCTTCGACGACCGGTTCGATGCCCGGCTCGACGCGGACTTCGACGACGAATTCGGCGCCCGGCTCGATGGAGACTTCGACGACCAATTCGACGCTCGCTTCGACGATTTCGACCAGCAGTTCGACGACGTCGAGGGTCGAGTCTTCGACGAACGCGATTTCGGCGGACGCAGGCCCGGCTTCAGGGACGACCGGCGGAACTTCGCCAACCGCAGGGCCGCCGACATCCGCGACCCCGACTTCGACTTCAATCGTTTCGACGATGACTTCGATCGAGCCGAAGCCTCGGGCGACGTGAGTGCTCGCTTCCGCGGCAACCTGCGCAGCTCGCTGGGCCTGGCGTTCGAGCGAGGCGGCGGCAGCGAGCTGGTCCTGTCGAACGTCTTGTCGGGCAGCCTGGCCGCGGACGCCGGAATGCAGCCGGGAGACGAGATCCTCGCCGCCAACGGGCAGCGGATCCGCAACTTCGGCGACCTGGTCAGCATGCTCCGCGCTAACCGGACCAGTGAGCCGGTCGAGTTGATCATCGACCGCGACGGCCGGCGGCAAACGCTTACTCTGGCATTGCCGGAAGACTTCTTGGTCGGCGACACCGCCCGCTTCGACGCCTTCGGCGAACGCGTCAGCCGCGAGGCGCGGCGCCGCAACGCCCTGCGGCGGAGCCAGCCGTTCGGCGACTTCTGATCGGTATCGGATCCGGCCAGCGTTCGGCGACGGCACCGGTCGCCGACCGCTGGATCAGGGAGATGTCCGTCCAGGGTCCCAGCCCGGCTGAGCTGTGACCGGCTCCGGTCCCCTTACTTCGCGTGAGCGCGGGACTTAGAATGGATCGAGCGGACGAGTTCGGCCGCCTGAGTTTCCAGAGGAAGTAACGTTGCTCGTCGGGCCCGTCTTCACGCGTGAGTTCGTCACCGCCCCCCGGCGGACCAGGTTGTACGTCGCCCGGGCGGCTTAT
>JBBDNX010000027.1:0-1614 GCA_040877345.1 Pirellulales bacterium | reverse complement strand
CCTTGTCGTTGGTCTGATCGCGCGCCACCACTCGATGAAAGTGGAGCTGCACCTCCCGGTCGACCACCCGGCGCACCCCTTCGACCAGGCAGTGCGGCTCGTTGTCTTCCTGCCCCAGCCGCACGATGTCGTCCAGCGGCAGCCCGTGCGGCACCGTGAAAGTCGACTGGTAGATGATCTGGTTCCCGCCGTCGAGGTCCGGCACGATGAAGTGGCAGGTGGCCCCGTAGGTAAGCATCCGAGCGGCGTAGGCATCGTGGTAGGGCCGCAGGCCGGGAAAGCTCGGCAAAAGGCCATGGTGCAGGTTGATGATTCGGCCGCCCGCGTACTTCCAGCAACTGCTGGCCGGCAGCACCCGCATGTAGCGGGCGAGCACCAGGTAATCCACGGCGTACTCGTCGCACAGCGCCACGAGCCGCTCGTCGTCGGCGATCCCCTGTTCGTCGCCGATCGAGTGCCAATCAACGCCGAACTGCTCGGCCAGCGAGCGGCATTGCGGGCGGTTGCCCAGCATCAAGGCCGCCTCCGCCTTGACCCGCCCGTCGCGCACGGCCCGCAACAGCGCCAGCGGCGGTTCGTTGCGGTAGGTGGTCAGGATCGCCAGCCGCGGCCGCCAGCCGCGCTCGTCGGGAGACCAGACCCGGATCGAAAGCCGCTTCGCGCCGCCGATCTCGGTCATCGCGTCGCGCAAGGCGGCCAGGCGATCGGCGCCCAGCTCGATGCGCAGCAGCATCGCGAACAGGCACTCTTCGTCATGGTCGTACATCTGGATCTCGGCGATGTTCGCGCCTTGTCCAGTCACATAGTGGATGATCGGGTCGGCCAGGCCCCGGTTGTCCGGCCCCACCGCCGTAATCACGACCTGCACAGGCGACCCCCGGACTGGCTCGGTGAAAGAGATGCTGTTTTCAGCCGCGCCGTGCCTTACCGTCGGGGCGGACCGGGCCGAGGCCCGGCGGCGGCAATCGGCCCTTTTATCTTATGGCCGCTGTCGAATCGTAGCACGCGCACGCCCACGCTGCGCCGATCCTCACGAGCTGCCGCTGACTGTTTGGGTTCCATCCCTGGTCCCAAGTGGTTTTCGATTTGCCGATCCTCGTCGTCGTCTCGCCCCTTCCCCCCTTCCCCTCATCCCCCCTTCGCCTTTTGCCCCCCCTCTCGCCAGCAGACTAGCCCCGCCACGTCCGCCGGGCAAGGCGGGTTTGAGTGCCCAAGGCGGCGATGACGATAACTTGCAGGTGGCGGCAGAGCGGATGCTGAAGGCTGAACCAGGGTTGAACTGGAACCGGCAATTGGTAAAGATAGGGAATACTAGAAGGTCGGGAAGTATGGCAGAAGAAGCACCAGTTATCGCCGGCGCCAGCAGCTCGGCCCCGGACACCGTTACGGCCGAGTTGCCTTCCGGCACCAGCTCGACGGGCTCCCCCGAGCTCGGGCGGCGGGCTCGGCGGGCCATCATCGGCACCAGCCGGCTCCCCAAGCCCGAGACCGTCCAGCGGGGCCGCATCCTTTGGCCCTATGCCGTCAGCCTTTCGCTCTATCACCTGCTGGCGCTGCTGGCTTTCGTGCCCTGGTTCTTCAGTTGGACCGGTGTGCTGCTGGCCTTCCTGGGGC
>JBBDNX010000026.1:0-1615 GCA_040877345.1 Pirellulales bacterium | reverse complement strand
CCATGCTGGGCGACCTCGCCGTCTTGACCGGCGGCACGCTGATCAGCGAGGACCTGGGCATCAAGCTCGAGAACCTGACGCTGGAGCAGTTGGGACGGGCCAAGAAGATCACCGTCGACAAGAGCAACACCACCATCGTGCAGGGCGCCGGCAAGACGGCCGATATCCAGAACCGGATCCAGCAGATCCGCAACCAGATCGAGGCCACGGAGAGCGAATACGATCGCGAGAAGTTCCAGGAGCGGCTGGCCAAGCTGACCGGCGGGGTGGCGATCATCTCGGTCGGGGCCAGCAGCGAATCGGATATGAAGCAGAAGAAGGCGCGCGTCGAGGACGCGTTGCACGCCACCCGTGCCGCGGTCGAGGAAGGCATCCTGCCGGGAGGCGGCGTGGCCTTGCTGCGCTGCCGCGAAGCCATCGAGAAGATCCGCGGGTCGGCCAAAGGCGATGAGAAAATCGGCGTCGACATCGTGCTGCACGCCATCGCGAGCCCGCTGGAGCAGATTGCCGACAACTGCGGCATCGACGGCTCGGTGGTCGCCGACGAGGTCAGCCGCAAGCCGGCCAACGTCGGCTACGACGCCAACAAGGCCGAGTATGTCGACATGTACAAGGCGGGCATCATCGACCCCTTGAAGGTGGTGCGGACCGCCTTGAGCAATGCGGCCAGCATCGCCGCTTTGATGTTGACGACCGAGGCCTTGGTCACCAACCTGGACAAGGACGACAAGAAAAAGCATCGCATCGAGGGGAGCATCCGCTGACGGCGGCCTTGAGCCCCAACCAATAGGGTCCTCACGGGCCACCCGGCCGCCCACTGGACGAGCGCGGCGGGTGGCCCGTTTTTCAAGCCGATTCGGGCGGTCACGACAACGCCAGCAGCCCTTCGGAGAGCGGCCGGCCCTGTTCGGGCTATAATTACCTAACGCAACTCGATAACCCGACCGGTAGCCATGGCCACTATGGCAGCGAAAGCCAAGCGCGACTACTACGAGGTCCTGGGCGTTGGGCGTGACGCCTCGGAAAAGGAAATTGCCACCGCCTACCGCAAGCTGGCCATCCAGTTCCATCCGGACAAGAACCCGGGCGACGACGAGGCCGTGCAACGGTTCAAGGAGGCGGCCGAGGCCTTCGAGGTTCTCAGCGACGGCGACAAACGGGCCCGCTACGACCGGTTCGGACATGCCGGCGTCGATGGTCCCGGCGGCGGCGCGCCCCACTTCACCGACGTCAACGACATTTTCCAGGCCTTCGGCGATATCTTCGGCGACGGCATGTTCGGCGAGCTGTTCGGGGGCCGGGCAGGCCGCCGCGGGCGGCGCCAGCACCGCGGCGCCGACGTGCGCTGCGACGTGACGCTGGACCTGCACGAGGCCGCACGGGGGGCCACCAAGAAGCTCCGCTTCGAGCGGCACCAGCGGTGCGGCCAGTGCGATGGCAGCGGCGCCCGGCGCGGCTCGTCGCCGGAAGCCTGCCGTTATTGCGGGGGCATGGGCCAGGTGATCCAGTCGTCCGGCATGTTCCGGATCCAAACGACTTGCCCGTCCTGTCGGGGAGCGGGCAGCGTGATCAAGGAGCCCTGCCCGGAATGCCGCGGCGAGGGGATGGTCCGGGG
>JBBDNX010000025.1:0-1619 GCA_040877345.1 Pirellulales bacterium | reverse complement strand
ATGTACGAGACCTGGTACAAGATGACCGTCATGCTGCAGTCGGGCCTGGACATCAGCCCGGTGGTCACCCACCGTTTTCACTACAGCGAGTTCGAACAGGGGTTCGAGGCGATGCGCAGCGGCCAGTCGGGCAAGGTCGTGCTCATCTGGCGGGAAGGCTGAGAGCGGCTCGCGGCAGCGGGAGTCGCCGGAGTTCTGGAGGATAGGAAATGTACTCGGCCATTCGGGACCACCTGGCAAAACAGCTCGACGAAATCCGCTCGGCCGGTCTGTTCAAGCACGAACGCGTGCTCACCTCGGCTCAACAAGCCCAGGTGGCGGTCACCGGGCGGGCGGGCGTGCTCAACATGTGCGCGAACAACTATCTGGGGCTGGCCGACCATCCGCAAGTGGTGGCCGCCGCGCGGCAAGCCTTGGACGAGTGGGGTTATGGAATGGCCTCGGTCCGCTTCATCTGCGGCACGCAACTTCCGCACCGGCAACTGGAGCAGCGGCTGTCGGAGTTTCTGGGCACGGAGGAGACGATTCTTTACTCGTCGTGCTTCGACGCCAACGGCGGGTTGTTCGAAACGCTGCTCTCGGCGGACGACGCGGTGATTTCCGATGAGCTGAACCACGCCTCGATCATCGACGGCATCAGGCTCTCCAAGGCACAGCGCTTTCGATATCGAAACAGCGACATGGCCGACCTGCAGGCCAGGCTCGAGGAGGCGGCAGCCGCCCGCTTCCGCATGATCGCCACCGACGGAGTGTTCTCGATGGACGGCTCCATCGCGAACCTGCCGGCCATCTGCGATCTGGCCGACCGCCACGATGCCCTGGTGATGGTCGACGACTCGCACGCGGTCGGCGTGCTGGGGCGGCGTGGCCGCGGAACACACGAGCACCAGGGTGTGATGGACCGGGTCGACATTCTCACCGGCACGCTGGGCAAGGCGCTGGGAGGCGCCAGCGGCGGCTACACCAGCGGCCGGCGGGAGATCGTCGAGCTGCTACGGCAACGGTCGCGTCCTTACTTGTTCTCCAATTCGTTGGCGCCGCCGATCGTGGCCGGTTCGCTCAAGGCCATCAGCCTGCTGGAGAGTTCGACCGAGCTGGGAGATCGGCTGGCGGAGAACACGCGTTTTTTCCGCCAGGGTATGATCGAGCGCGGCTTCAAGATCGCGCCGGGCGAGCACCCGATCGTGCCCATCATGCTGGGCGATGCGGCGCTGGCCGGCCGCCTGGCCGAGCGGTTGCTGGACCTGGGCGTGTACGTCATCGGGTTTTCGTACCCCGTGGTGGCGCAGGGCAAGGCGCGCATCCGCGTGCAGGTGTCGGCGGCGCACACGGCGGAAGACTTGGAGTTTGCCGTGGCGGCATTTACGCAAGCGAAGCAGGAACTGGGCATCTGAATCGGCGGCTCCCTCTCCCGGTACTGCGGGAGAGGGAGCAGGGCGATCGCCCCTTCCGACCCCGATTACACCAAGCCCCACTTCTTGCGCAGGAACCACTCCAGCGCCAGCAGCACGGTCAGCGCGAGGAAGAACGGCCAGGTGTCCCAGAGCGTCTTCTTGGTGTGAATTTCGATCTCCAGTTCCTGCGGCAGCTTCTTCAGCCGCTCCAGCTGGATCTCGACG
>JBBDNX010000024.1:0-1622 GCA_040877345.1 Pirellulales bacterium | reverse complement strand
ATGCCCCCCTTCTCGAAGATCCAATCCGGGTCGTTGTCGTAGTTGATCTCGTGGAACTGCCAGAGGTCGATGTGGTCGGTTTGCAGGCGGCGGAGGCTCTCTTCGAGATGCTTCATGCTCCCCTGGCGATCGCGGTCGCAGTTCTTGGTCATCAGGAAAACCTTGTCGCGCCGCCCGCCTTGCGCCAGGGCCTTGCCCATCACTTCCTCGCTGCCGCCGTCGTGATAGTCCCAGGCGTTGTCGAAGAACGTGATGCCCTCGTCGATGGCCTGGTGCATCAGGTCGATGGCCAGCTTCTCCTCGATGGCGCCGATGTGCCAGCCGCCCAGGCAGAGGATCGAGACCTTTTCGCCCGTCTTGCCCAGCGGCCGCTTGGGCAGGCCGTCGGAGCTGTCTTCCTGGGCCGAGAGCACCGAGGCGCCCAGCCCCGCCAGCGTGACGCCTGCCGCGGTGGCCTTCAAAAAGTCGCGGCGATTCGCATCGTTCATGGTCCGGTCCTCCTGGGTATCACGTCGAATATGGCGGCTCTCGCCCCTATTGTGCCAATCGCCCGGCCGCTGGCAAGCATCGCGTCTCAGGCACCCGTTCCCAAGCCCGAAGTCCCACGCTCGAAGTCCCAATTTCAAAGCTGCCGCATGTAGGCCACCAGGTCGGACTTCTCCTCGGCCGACAAGCCAAGCTCGAGCACCAGGTTGAAGAACTCGACGGTGTCTTCCAGCGTCAGGCAGCGGCCGTCGTGCATGTAGGGCGGGCTCTCCTTGATACCACGCAGCGTGAACGTCTTGATCGGCCCGATGGGCGCCTCGTTGACGAACCGGTCCACGCCCAGATCGTGCATCTGGTGGTCGAGGAAGAACGGCGCCGGATGGCACTCGGCGCAGCGGGCCTTGCCCATGAACAATTTTTCGCCCCGCAGCTCGCTCTCGCTGGCCATATCGGGCTTCAGGCGGCCCGTGTTGTCCAGCTTGGGCGCCGGTGGAAAATCGAACATGTTCTGCATCTGCGCCATGTGCGAAACCTGGATCCGGTCGAGAATCATGAACCCCTTCTTCATGGCGTGGATCGGGTCGCCGTTGAAGTAGGCCGTCCGCTGCTCGAACTCGGTAAAGTCCTCGACCGATCGCAAGCTCCGCTTCGAGCCGTGGATCTGCTGGTTGAACACCCCGCGCAAGCTCACGGTGTCCAGGCGCAGCCGCCTCTGCTGGGGCCGATCGTCCGGGTTCAAGTGGAACTGGCCCGTAGTGTGGCCGTTCACGTGGCAGTCGAAGCAGGTCACGCCCAGGCTGGGGTGCGCGCTCTTGCGGTCGTCCGTGGGGTTGAACTCCTCCTGCGGGAAGGGCGTGAGCAGCAGCCGCAGGCCGTCGAGCTGCACCGGCGTCAACAGGTCTTTGAACAACCGGTAGAAGTTGTTGATCGAGACCACTTCGCCCCGCGACACGTCGCCCAGCTCCGGCCGGTTCTGCAGAAACATGGCCGGCGGAAACTCGGGCAGGAAGGCGTCGGGCAGGTCAAACTCGACGTCGAACCGCTCCAGCCGCGGGAACATCTCGATCTGCATCTTCGGGAAAACCTGGCCCCCGGCTACGTGCTTCGGGTGCGGCAGCGACGGGTACGGGAAC
Organism: Pirellulales bacterium; assembly: GCA_040877345.1. GTDB lineage: Bacteria > Planctomycetota > Planctomycetia > Pirellulales > JAICIG01 > JBBDNX01. Next base: position 3 of record JBBDNX010000024.1, on the reverse strand, counting down.
ACG
>JBBDNX010000023.1:0-8705 GCA_040877345.1 Pirellulales bacterium | reverse complement strand
CGTAGATCTGCCCCGCATCGCCCAGCCGCTCCTGGAACACGGTTTCGCCCGTGTCGGCCTTGACGCAGCAAGCTATCCCGCGATCGGTCACCCAGTACAGATGATTCTCATACAGCACCGCCGAAGGCACATACGATGCCAAGTCGCTCTTCCACGCGGTATGGCTCTCGGTCACCTCGCCGCGGCCGCCGGCCCGCACGGCGACCGAGCCGCCGCGGCGGCCTCCCACCACGTAGACCATGTCGTCGTGTGCCACGGGGCTGGTGCAGATCACGTTGTCCTCGGGCGCTGCGGCAAACCAGAGCAGGTTGCCGGTCTTCAAAGAGAAGCCCCACACCTCGTAAGGCACGTTCAGCGCTAGTTCCAGGTTGCCATCTCGGCCCCGGGCGAGCACCGGCGTGCCCCACGATCCCCGCGAACCCTCGGCGTCCGCCTTCCACACTTCCGCTCCCGTCAGCTTGTCGAGCGCCACCATGGCCGGGCCCTCGGCGCTGGCGCTCACAATCACCATGTTCTCGTGTACGATGGGGCTCGAAGCCGACCCCCAACCCATGATCGCCGATCCCGAGCCGACATCCGCCTCCCACAGCGGGCTTCCCTCCAGGTCGAAAGCCAGCACGCCCGTCTTTCCAAAGAGCACGTATACCCGCTCGCCGTCGGTGGCCGGTGTGCTAGACGCGTACCCATGTTCCGTCAAAAAGCCCTCGGGCGGGTCTTCAGGCAGCTTCGCTTTTATGGAGCGCTGCCAGAGGACGCTGCCATCCTTCTGATCCAGGCAGATCAGATGACGCTCCAGGTCTTCCGGCTCGCCGGGTGCGTTGCGGTCGATTCCGTAACCGGTATAGCAGGTCAGAAACACGCGACCCCCCGTCGTGATCGGGCTCGACGAGCCAGGGCCCGGCAGCTCGGTCTTCCACAATACGTTCTCGCTCGGGCTCCATGTCGTGGCCAGCCCGGTCTCACCGCTGACCGCCGAACCGTTCGGGCCGCGGAACCGGGGCCAGTCGGCGGCCATTGCCAAAATGGCCAACAAGGACAAGAGCAGGGCCGATCGTCGCGTTACGGCGGCTGTAGTCATCGCAAGACCTCGCGTTGGAAAGATTTGGGCCAGCTACGAGTGTAACCCCGCGGCGCAATCTAAGTTCCTTGCCCCGCCCCCGACTCGCCGCGGGCGGGACTCAACCTCCGCCTCGTCCCCCGTCCCCCGGTTCAGCCCGTCCCCGGTTCCCCCGGTTCCCGGTTCCCCGGTTCCCGGTTGCCTGTCGCCTACCGATGGGTTATTGTTGTGTTACCACCGCCGAATTCATTCCGTTTGCCGCCCGGACTGCCGCGAAACGGGGTCGGCGCGGGCCGGACCATCAACCCCCAGTCGCCACCCGCTCGCCAGCAGCAAGGTTTGCCGATGACATACAAGACTCCCGCACTGGCAATACCCCTTGTGGCCGCTCTGGCGTGCCTGGCCCACTCAGCGGTCCCCGGCACTCCGCCCCCGGCCGGCTTGCGCGAGAACACGCCGCGCGTCTACGCGCTCACGGGCGGCCGCATCGTCGTATCGCCGGGGCAGGTCATCGAGTCGGGCACGCTGATCGTCCGCGACGGCGTGATCGAGGCCGTGGGCGGCCAGGTCGAAGTGCCGTCCGAAGCCGTGGTCCGTCCGCTGGACGGCAAGACCGTCTATGCCGGCTTCATCGATGCACTGGCCGAATTGCCGGCCGACGCCTCGCGCTTGGCCGACGGCAAGGGTGCCGGCTATTGGAACGCCGACATCGCGCCCACCGTCCGCGTCGACGAGCGGTATGCTCTCGATCCGGCTGCCAACAAGCAACTGCGCAGCCAGGGCATCACGGCCCGCCTGCTGGCGCCCAGCCTGGGAATCGTCCGGGGCACCAGCGCCGTCGTGGCCACCAGCGACGAATCCGGCGCCCGGGCGATCCTCAAGCCGCAAGCCGCCTTGCACCTCACGCTGACCGCCTCCCGCGGTCGCGATGCGTATCCCAACTCGCCCATGGGCGCGATGGCGCTGGCACGGCAGGCCTTTCACGACGCCGCCTGGTACGAGTCGGCCTGGAATGCCTACCGCCAACAGCCCGGTCTGCCGCGGCCCGAACACAACGACGCCTTGGCCGCGCTGGCGCCCTACCGCGCCCGCACTTTGCCGGTGGTGATTTCGGCATCGGACGAGCTGTACTTTCTCCGCGCCGACCAGTTTGCCCGCGAGTTCAACCTCGACTGCATCATCCGGGGCTGCGGGGCCGAGTACCGCCGCCTCGAGGCCGTCAAAGCCGCCGGGCGCCCCGTGATCTTGCCGGTCAATTTTCCCAAGCCGCCCAACGTGCTGACTCCGGAGGCGGCCATGTCGGTGGCCCTCGAGCGGCTGCTGCATTGGGACATTGCCCCGGAGAACCCGGCCCGCCTCGACGCGGCCGGCGTCAAGATCGCCTTCACCACGCATGGCCTTTCGGACGTGGGCGGCTTCCTCTCGGCAATTCGCAAGGCGGTCCAGCGCGGGCTGAATCCCGACCGCGCGTTGGCGGCCCTGACCGTCACGCCGGCCGAGCTGTTCGGCCTGGCCGATCGCCTGGGCACGCTGGAAGCCGGCAAGGCGGCCAACCTGGTGATTGCCGACGGCGACTTGTTCCAGGAGAAGACCCGCCTGTTGGAAACCTGGGTCGACGGCCGGCCGTACCTGCCGGACGATTCGGTCCCCAACGATCTGCGCGGCACCTGGTCGTTCGAGTTGGCCACGCCCGACGGCGGCAGCGAGACGATTCTCGTCGAGCTGGAAGGCGAGCCGGCCAAGCTGTCGGGCAAGGTCAAGCGGGCCGACAAGGAGGCGCAGCTCATTCATGTCGTCCTCGATGGTTCGCAGCTTGCGGCCAGCTTCAAGGGCGAGACGGTCGGCTGGACGGGGGTCGTGCAGTTCAGCGGCAGCGCCACGTCGAGCGAGACCCGGCCCGGAGTGCTGCCTGCCATTGGGGCCAAGTCGGAGGCAACCTGGACCGGAGTGGTCGTCTGGGCCGACGGCAAGCAGACCTCGGCCACTGCCCGGCGGACGGCGCCGTTTTCAGCGAAGCCGGATGCAGATGAGAAAAAGCCGGAGCAAGCCCAGCCGCCCGCCGAGGAGGCGCCGGGGCAGCCCATGCCCGCGGCCGCGCCGCCCGACGGGCAACCGGCCCCCACACCGCCCGCGCCCAACGCTCCTGCGCCGGCCGCAGCGACGACGCCAGAGCCGGACGAGCAGAAGCCGAAAACCGCGCTCTACCCGGTTAACTACCCGCTGGGCGCGTTCGGCCTGGCACAACAGCCGGAGCAACCCGCCGCGGTCGTCTTCGAGCACGCCACGGTCTGGACAGCCGGACCGGCCGGCACACTCGACGACGCCTCGGTGCTCGTCGAGCAGGGTCGCATCACGGCGGTCGGCAAAGACGTCGCCGCCCCGGCAGGAGCGGTGGTGATCGATGCCACGAACAAGCACATCACGCCGGGCATCATCGATTGCCATTCGCACATCGCCACGGACGGCGGCGTGAACGAAAGCGGCCAGACGATCACCGCCGAAGTCCGCATCGGCGACTTCATCGATCCCAACGACGTGAACATTTATCGGCAGTTGGCCGGCGGAGTAACGGCGGCCAACATTCTGCACGGGTCGGCCAACACGATCGGCGGCCAGAACCAGGTGCTCAAGTTCCGCTGGGGCGCCCTGCCGGAGGAGATGAAGTTCGCCGCTGCCACGCCGGGGATCAAGTTCGCCCTGGGCGAGAACGTCAAGCAGAGCAACTGGGGCGACCAGCACAGCAGCCGCTATCCGCAGACGCGGATGGGCGTCGAGCAGCTCGTCCACGATGCCTTCCGCGCGGCCCGCGACTACCGGCAGGCCCACGATGCCTTTAACCAGGGCCGGCAAGGCATTCCGCCCCGCATCGACCTCGAGCTCGAAGCCCTGGCCGAAGTGCTCGAAGGCAAGCGGCTGATCCACTGCCACTCGTACCGCCAGGACGAGATCCTGGCCTTCCTGCGGACCTGCGAGCAGTTCGGCGTCCGCGTGGGCACGCTGCAGCACATCCTCGAAGGCTACAAGCTGGCCGACGCCATCGCCGGCCACGGGGCGGGCGCCTCGAGTTTCTCCGATTGGTGGGCCTACAAGTTCGAGGTCTTCGATGCCATCCCCTACAACGGCGCGCTGATGCACCGGGCCGGAGTGGTCGTCTCGTTCAACTCCGACAACGCCGAGCTGGGCCGCCGCTTGAATCTGGAAGCCGCCAAGGCCGTCCGCTACGGAGGCGTGCCGCCGCACGACGCCTTGCAGTTCGTGACCTTGAATCCGGCCCGCCAATTGGGCATCGCCGAACGGGTCGGCTCGCTCGAGCCGGGCAAGGATGCCGACCTGGTCGTTTGGAGCGGCTCGCCCCTTTCGAGCTACTCACGCGCCGAACAGACCTGGATCGACGGCCGCAAGTACTTCGACCGCGAGCACGATCAGTCCCGCCGCGACGAAGCGGCCGCCATGCGCGCCGCCCTGGTGCAGCGCGTGCTCGCCTCGGGCGAAGCGGTCGAAAGCCCCGACGAAGCCCGCCAGGACCCATGGCCTCGCGAAGACATCTTTTGTCACCATGGCCACGACGACACCGACGAGTAAGGAGCGGCCCAGTGAGAAACGCACGATTCATCTTCGCCTGGTCCCTGGCCGCCGCCGTCGCCCTGTGCGCCGCCAGGCAGGGCGGCGCCTCGCCGGAAGTGCCCGGCGCGCCGCAAAACCACCCGATCGCCTTGACGGGCGCCACGATTCATCCGGTGTCGGGCCCGGAGATACCGGGCGGCGCGATCCTCTTCGAAGGCGGCAAGATCGTGGCGGTCGGCACCGATCTGGCATTGCCCCCCAATACCGAGCGGATCGAGCTCGCCGGCCAGCACGTCTACCCCGGCTTGATCGATGCCTTCACGCCGTTGGGGCTGGTCGAAATCCCCTCGGTGCGGGCCACGCGCGACCAGTCGGAGACCGGCGCGATCAACCCCAATGTCAAGGCCCAGGTTGCGATCAACCCCGACAGCGAATTGATTCCCGTCGCCCGCTCCGCCGGCATACTCACCGTGCTCTCCACGCCGGCCGGAGGCCTCGTTTCCGGCTGCTCGGCCCTGATCCATCTCGACGGCTGGACCTGGGAGGACATGACGGTCCGGGGGGGTGTCGGCATGCACGTGACCTGGCCGCGAATGGCGCCTACGTACACCTGGCGGATGGAAGCTTCCGCCCAGGAGCAGCTCGCCACGCGGGACAAGTCGCTGACCCAAATCCGCCAGTCCTTGACCGACGCGCGGGCTTACTTGACCGCCAAGAACGGCCGGGCCAGTGCCGGCGGGCCGCCGCTGAAGTTCGACGCCCGCTGGGAGGCTCTGGCCGAAGTGCTCGAAGGCCGCCTCCCCCTGTTCGTCCACGCCGACGAGATCCAGCAAATCCAGGCCGCCCTGGCACTCGCCCAGGAAGAAAAGCTGAAGCTGGTGCTGGTCGGCGGCTACGACGCGCCGGCCTGCGCCGAGCTGCTTAAGAAACAGCAGGTGCCGGTGATTGTCGGCGGAGTGAATCGCCTGCCCCGCCGCCGCGACGACCCGTACGACACCGCCTTCACCGTTCCCGCACGGCTGCACCAGGCCGGCGTCGAGTTCTGCATCAGTGCGGCCCAGCAGCCATCGCGAGTCCGCGATTTGCCGCACCATGCCGGCGTGGCGGCCGCACACGGCCTGCCGCCCGACGAGGCGCTCAAGGCGGTCACGCTTTATCCGGCCCGCATTCTCGGCGTTGCCCAGCGGCTCGGATCGCTGGAGGCGGGCAAGGACGCCACGCTGATCGTGACCTCGGGCGACCCCTTGGAGATCACCACGCAGGTGCACGCGGCCTTCATCCAGGGGCGGAAGGTCGATCTCAACGATCGGCAAAAGCGCCTCTGGGAAAAGTACAAGGAAAAATACCGGCGGCTTGGAATCGAGAATCCATGAAAGTCATCGCCTCGAAGAACGGGCTGGAAGCGACCCGCCGCGCCTACGAAATGATGGCCGCGGGCGCGGATCCGCTCGACGCGGTGATTGCGGGCGTGAACCTGCTCGAAGACGATCCCAATGACCTGACCGTCGGCTATGGGGGGCTGCCCAACGAGGACGGCGTGGTCGAGCTCGACGCCGCCGTAATGCACGGTCCTACTCACCGGGCCGGCGCCGTGGGCGCCTTGCGCAACGTGCGCTTCGCGTCGCGTGTGGCCCGGCTGGTGATGGACGAGACCGACCACGTTCTGCTGGTCGGCGAAGGGGCCTTGCGGTTCGCCAAGGCGCAAGGCTTCAAGGAAGAGGACCTCTTGACCGAGCGGGCCCGCAAGATCTGGCTTTACTGGCGGCAGACGCGCGGCCCGGACGACGACTGGCTGCCCCCGCCGGAAGACCAGCTCGACCCCGACGTGCTCGAATACTTCAAGAAGCAGCGGACCACCGGCACCATCCACTGTGCGGCGCTGAACGCGGCCGGCGATTTGAGCTGCGTCACCACGACCAGCGGGCTGGCCTTCAAGCTGGCCGGCCGCGTCGGCGACTCCTGCTCGATCGGCGCCGGACTATACGTGGACAACGCGGTCGGCTCCTGCGGCAGCACGGGCCGCGGCGAAGCCAACATCGAGAACCTCAGCAGTTTCGCGGCCGTGGAGTGGATGCGTGCCGGCATGTCGCCGCACGACGCCGGCATGGAGATGTTGAACCGTGTGGTGAAGCGCACTCCCGAGCGCTTGCGCGACTCCGAGGGGCGGCCCAAGTTCAACGTGACCTTTTACCTGTTGGGCAAGGACGGCACGCACGCCGGCGTATCCCTTTGGGGCCCCACCCTTTTCGCCGTGACCGACCAAAGCGGCACTCGCCACGAGCAATGCGCCGCACTCTACCAGCGCCCCCCATAGTAGCAGGCACACGTGTGCCGTCCGCCCGCAGGACCGCCTCGCCCTCCGAAGGGAGACCTTGCCAATGACCCCCATCGATCACGGCGAACCGCGCTTCGCGGCGGCGCTTTCCACCGCGGCTGAAACCGAGCGGGCGGCCCAGGAGGTTTGCCGGCGGGCGGCCGAACAACTCGCCGGCCGACCGGACCTGGCCTTTGTGTTTGCTTCGTCCGCGCACGCCGAACAGTTCGACCGCTTGGCGGCGGTCATCGCCGGCGAGCTGAAACCCGGCTGCTTGCTGGGCTGCAGCGGCGAGTCGATCGTCGGCAACGATCGCGAGATCGAACAGGCGCCGGCCGTCGCGATTTGGCTGGCCTCGCTGCCCGCCGCCACCATCGTCCCCATGCACCTCGAATTCCAGCGGACACCCGAGGGAGGCACCCTGGTCGGCTGGCCCGACGACCTGCCGGCCCACTGGCCGCCAGGCTCGGCCTTGCTCATGTTGGGCGAGCCGTTCAGTTTTCCGGCCGAGCTGCTGCTCCAGCGGCTCAACGAGGACCAGCCGGGCGTGCCGGTGCTGGGCGGCATGGCCAGCGGCGGGCACGCGCCGGGCCAGAACCGGCTGCTGCTGGGCCCGCGCGTGTTTTCCGAGGGCGCGGTCGGTGCGCTGCTGCACGGGCCATTCCGCGTGCAGGCCGTCGTCTCACAGGGCTGCCGGCCGATCGGCCGGCATTTTGTGGTCACTAAAGCGGAGCAAAACGTGATCCACGAGCTCGGCGGCAAACCGCCCCTCGTCCACTTGCAGGAGCTGTTCGACAGGCTGCCGCCGGAAGACCAGCACCTCGTTCAACAGGGCCTGCACGTGGGCATCGTGATCAACGAATACCAGGACACGTTCGGCCGGGGCGACTTTCTGGTCCGCAACTGCGTCGGGGCCGATCGACAGACCGGCGCGCTGGCCATCGGCGACTATGTCCGCCCTGGGCAGACCGTCCAGTTCCACGTCCGCGATGCCGCCACCGCCGACGAAGACCTGCGCGAGCTGCTCGGCGCAGCCGCCAACGACCCTTCGGCCTTGGCGGCCCTCCTGTTCACCTGCAACGGCCGCGGCACGCGCCTGTTCGACCAGCCGCACCACGATGCTTCGGTCGTGGCCGACGTATTGGGCAAGATCCCGCTGGCCGGTTTCTTTGCACAAGGCGAGATGGGACCGGTCGGCGGCAGGAACTTCCTGCACGGCTTCACCGCCAGCACCGCCCTGTTCTTGAAGGAGGAGGGAGGAAGGAGGAAGGAGGAGTAGGGACAGGGAAGGCAGAAGGATGAAGGATGAAGGCAGAATAGGAACTGACAGCCGCCGGGGTGGCTGGTGGCAAAGCGGTAGCGTGCCCCGGATCTCTCTGGACGCAGGTGTCTGTTTTCTGAAAATCGAAAAAACAAAATCGCCCAGTCCGCCCCGGCCGGGAATGGCCCATCTGCTCTTGTGGATGGCCGGCTGCGCGCTGTTTTTATCAATTTTGCGGCAACTGGCTGACGTGCGGCCCGGACCGCTCGGCTCGGTGATTGTCGTAGCGGCCTCGCTCGGCCCAGGGGCGGCCTGGGCGGGACTGCTGGTGCTGATCGGCCGTTGGCTGCGAGGCAGTCCCTGGCCCGTCGAGCCGGGTCATTGGCTGCTGGCGATTCTCGGCGCCATTGCCCAGAATCTGGATTTTCTGCTGCCCAACGACTTTTTCGATCCGCGCTACTGGCTGGCCGTTTTACCGGGACAGGAAATGATCGATGGTTTCAGCTTCT
>JBBDNX010000022.1:0-8709 GCA_040877345.1 Pirellulales bacterium | reverse complement strand
CTGGAAGTCCTCCGTGCGGGCGACGAAGTCCGATTCGCAGTTGATCTCCACCAGGGCGCCGAGGCGGCCGTCGTGGTGGAGGTAAGACAGGACCAGGCCCTCGGCGGTGGTGCGTTCGGCCCGCTTGGCGGCCAGGGCGTGGCCCTTCTGCCGCAGGATATCCTTTGCCTTCTCAAAGTCGCCCTTGGCTTCTTCCAGGGCGTGCTTGCAGTCCAGCATGCCTGCGCCCGTCAGTTCGCGCAGCTCCTTGACGGCCCCGGGAGAGACGGCCACGGTGTTCTCCTTGTGCTATTCGGGCTCTTTGGGCGCTTCGGCCGCGGCGGATCCCGCTTCCGGCGCCGGCTCCGGCGCGGCTGGCTCCTCGGCGGAGGGCGGCTCCTCGGCAGAGGGCTCGCCGGCGGCCGAAGCCTCCGGGGCCTGGGCGCGGCCCTCCCCACGGCTCTGCTCCTTACTCCTTCATTTCGCGGCCCAGCGCATAGAGCTCCTCCGCGTCGAGAACCTGGTCGTTGGCGTCGAAAAGCCTGCGGATGCCGGCTTTGTGAATCTTCATCTTGGTGCGGCCGACGCCCATGGCGCCGTAGCAGATGACGCCGTCGCGGTCCTTGCCGCCGTCGGTGGCTTCAACACCCGCCAGCCCGGCGGGCGGCACGGCATTGAGATCGATGGCCGCTTGCAGTGACGCGGCGCGGCGGCGGGCCTCGTCGGACAACAGCGCGACCGCCGCCGCCCCGGCCGCAATGACCAGATGCGCGCCCGCCAGGGCCTCCTCGGCCTCCTCAGGCGTGCCGGTGGCGTGTGCTGAAAGCCGGGCCGGCACCTGGCCCTTGAACTGGCCGGCCACTGCCTGGCAGACTTGCTGGGCGCGAGCCAGCGAGCGCGAGCCGACGCGCACCTGGGCGCACCGGGCGGCCAGCAGGCGCACCACGCGCTGGCCGACCGGGCCGGTGGCGGCCAGCACCAGGGTGGTCGCGCCGGCGAGTTCCAGGTGCCGCGACGCGGCCAGCACGGCCGCCGCCGCGGTGGTGTTGGCGCCGTTGGGGTCGAGCATCACCGAGACCCGCATCGGCCCAAAAAAGGCGCGGCGGATCTCGGCCAGCAGGGCTTCGCCGGCGGCCACGTCCGAACCGCCGACAAAGATGGCCGTCGAGCGCAGATCGTCGCCGCCGCGCGTGAAGATGGCGCCGTGTACGCACGCCTGCACGTCCTGGAGCCGGACGGCGGCGTGCCGGAGCAGTCGATCGACCCCCGCGTCGATGGCGACCACGCTGTCGAAGACACTTGGCTGCGGGTCGCTATCGAGCACCAGCAGGATCTTCGGCTTGCTCATCTCAGAAGCCGCGGAAGGGATGCTTCGCCGATTCCTTGCCGGCGATCATCTCGTCGGCGTTGGGCTTGCCCTTCATGGCGTTGGCGATGGCATCCTTGGTCGCCTCGTAGTTGTACTGGTAGATCTTCTTGTCGTCTTCGGCCGCCGGGTGGATGAACACGCCGCAGATAATCACCAGGTCCTCCGCCTGGCCCTTGGCGATCACGCCGTCGGCCACCGAGTCGGCCACGGCTTTGGCCACGGCCGACTGAGCCGGGCCGAACATCTGAACGGCCTGCTTCATCCCCTTGATCGTGACCTTGGTGATCAGCACGGTGGCCGGCTTGACGGCCAGGTTGGGGGTCAGCACAGCCAGGAGGTTGGAATGCCCCTCGCTCTGCCGCGCCAGGGCATTGGCAAAGGCATGTCCGACCGGCCCCTCCTTATTGCCAATCAACAAGTCGATATGGGCGATTTCGTTTCCCTCACCGACCAACGATTCTCCGACGAACATCGACATGGCTGTCTCTCCCGACGGTTTCTCTTGCCTGATGCGTCTCGCGACCCGGCCCCACCGGCCGGACTGGCAACGATATCAGACGCATCGCCAAATGCAACCAGGCAGGCCGGGGCGCTGGAAATGTCGCGGTCTGAGCGGACAGTAGCCCCTTGCGGCCCGGTTTTCAGTAATTAAGCTAGTATCTTGCCCGCAAACTCGCTGCATTTTGCCTATTTTCACATCCATCTGGGAGGCCGGTTTCGGCCGCCCCTCTTGAACGCAACCACCCTGGCACCGCAACTCAGGAGAACCCCTATGTTCGTTTCGGCCCTTTTGGCAAGTCTGGCCCTTGGTTACGCCGACGCAATCCCCGAAGCCGCTCAGGCCGAGCCGCTGAAGCTGCACGCTATCGAACACCAGATCATTGAGGCGACCAACATTGAGCGGGCCCGCTACGGCCTTCCGCCGTTGGAAATCGATGAGGACCTCGTCAAATCGGCCCGCCGTCATGCGATCTGGATGACGACGCGGCAAATCCTTCGGCACACCTCGGACCCCGTCGGCGAGAATATTGCCAGGGGCCAGCCGACCGTGGCCGACGTAGTCGGCGACTGGATGCGTTCGCCGGGGCACCGGGCCAACATCCTCCATCGGCAGTATCAGAAGATCGGCGTGGCCGCGTTTGTGGCCCGCGACGGCCGCATCTACTGGTGCCAGCAGTTCCTCCTCCGGTAGGCGTGGCCATCGACGGCGGGCAGCCTCGAAGGAGCGGCACACGGCGGCGCCGCGTTTCTCCGCCTGGTTTCCGCGTCTGGACTGGAAGCACTGGAAACAGCAAGGTAGGCTTATTGCGGGCTTTTCGGCCCCCAAGAGCCGCCGCTTCCAGACAAGGGCTTCCAGACAAGGGCTTCCAGACAAGTGCTTCCGGACAAAGGGCTTCCAGAGAGAGGGCTTCAGGAGATGCTCATGCTTCGACCCAGTGATTGCTGCCGCCTCAACTGCCGGCAGGCCGGATGGATTGCCGTCGCGGCGACGATTGTGGCGTCGTCGGCCGTGGCGCTGGCGTTGCAGGAACCGGCACCGGACAAGCCGCCTAAAGACCGGCTGTTCGAGATGCGGACTTACATCGCCAACGAAGGAAAGATCGGCGAGCTGCACAAGCGCTTTCGCGAGCACACCCTGCGGCTGTTTGAAAAGCACGGCATGACCAACATCGGCTATTGGACGCCGACCGAGGGAGAAGAAGCCCATAACACGCTGGTCTACCTGCTGGCTTATCCCAGCAATGAAGAGCGCGAGAAGTCGTGGCAGGCATTCCGCGAAGATCCCGAGTGGGAGATGGTCCGCACCGAGTCGGAGAAGAACGGCGCCCTGGTCAGCAAAGTCATCTCGCAAATGCTGAAGCCGACGGACTACTCGGCGATAAAATAAAGATGTACGCTGTTAGTCATGGGCCTGCTGGGGAAAGACTGGAACATCGTAGCCGTCACGTTTGAGCGGGCCGACCTGTTCCGCATCAACGGCAATCGGGGCCGGGGCGGCGAGGCGGTCAAGATGCGCGACAACGCCCGCCGCCATGCCCGCACGTTGTACTGGGCCGTCTACGACCAGAAGGGCCGCTTGCTGCAGGGCGAGGCCGGCCCGGGGCGATCGCTGGTTCCTTCATCGGTCATGGAACGCTTGCTCGACCAGGTCGAATCGAACGAAAGCCTGCGGCAGGTGCTGGCTCTGCTCGAAAGCGGCAAGAACGACAAGGCCGCCCGCCAACTGGTCTGGAGCGACGAAGGCGCCGAGCCCGCCCCGGCTGCCGCCCGGCCGGGGCCGCAGGGAAGCTACACGCTGTTGATCCGCGGCGGGGACGGCGTAGAGCTGGAGAGCAGTTTGCGGCTCTCGCAGACCGAGGGGGGCTTGGGTGGAGTGATCGTCAGCCCCGAGGGGGAAGAGACCGCCATCCACGAGGCGCGGTTCGAGAACGGCGAGCTGTGGTTCGAGATGCGTTTCGATCAAAGCCCGGCGCTGTTGTTTCATGGCCGCGTGCTGGAGCACAAGCGGGTTGTCAAGGGGAGCTTTGCCGGTTGAGAGCGACGTAAGTACTCGCCCTTGACTGGTTTGGGTTCAAAGGCATATACTTCCGCGGGCGGGGCGATCGAGGGAGGAACCCTGATTTCATGAAGACCGAGCGGCGCCACGAACTGCGAACCAACGAACTGGCCGACTGGTTAGGCGACAAGATTGAGACCGCCAAGCCCTACGGCACGGTCATCCTGGCCTCCGTGCTGGGGATCGTGGTCTTGGCGTTTGCCTACGCCTACTATTCCAAGCGATCGGCCGCCCAGGCGGAGGACGCCTGGAGCAGTTACTTTGCCGCTCTCACTGAATCGAGCGGCAGCCAGGAGACGCAGCCGCTCCGCCACGTGGCCCAGGAGTATCCCGGCTCCCAGGCCGGAATGTGGGCCCGGCTGAGTCTGGCCGACTTGCAGCTCAAACAGGCGCTCGAGGCCCTGTTCAACGACCGGGCCGCCGCCAAGGAATTGCTCGATGAGGCGGCCCGCAACTACGCGCTGGTGCGCGACAGCACCAAGGCGACGCCGTTGCTGGCCCAGCGCGCTACGTTGGGGCTCGCTCAAACCTACGAATCCCTTAACGAGCTCGATAAGGCCCGCGAGGCCTACAAGGCGCTGAAGACTCAATGGCCCGACGGCCCGTTCGCCCAGGTGGCCGAGCGGAGGCTGGCTCACCTGGACCAGAGGACCACCAAGGACTTCTACGACTGGTTTGCCAAGCAGCGCCCCAAGCCCTCGACGCCCCAGGGCCCGGGCATACCGGGACAAAGGCCCAGCTTCGACGCCAGCAGCCTGGACGACGGGCCGGTTTTCGGCGACCTGGGGTCAACGGGCCGGCCCGGCGGCGGCGCTTCAGGTGACGCTTCGAGTGAAGCCGGCGATGACAACCCACTGCGCATCCCCGCCGCGGACGGCATCCCCGCTGCGGACGGTTCGGGCGAGGCGGCCACATCGGACGAGCCGGACACGGCCACCGATCCCAGTGAAGCAGGCGGTGAAGCAGGTGAGGCAGCGGAGTCTGACGAGCCGGCGGATCCGGGCGAGAGAACCCCGTCCGGCGGGTCGGACGATGCGCAGCGCCCGGACGATGCCGCGGAGGCGGGCGGCACAGCCACTCCCGCCCCCGAATAACCCAATATCGTTGGCGACTGGGCATGGCCGGCGATGAGGACCACGGAGGCGAGGCGGGCGGGGCGGCCAGCCAGCAACCGCCGATTGAGCTGGTCGTGGCGGCTGAGCAGGCCGACACGCGGCTCGACTGGTTTCTCGCCCGGCAGTTTCCCAGCTACAGCCGCACGCATCTGCGGCGGGTGATCAACGCGGCCGCCGTGCAGGTAAACGGCAAACGGGTGAAGGCCAGCCACCGCTTGTCGGCCGGCGAGCGAGTGACGGTGGTGCTGCCCGAGCTGCCACGTCCGGGGCCGGTGGGCGAGGATATCCCGCTCGACATCCTGCACGAGGACGACTGGCTGGCGGCAGTCAACAAGCCGCCTGGCATGGTGGTTCATCCGGCCAAGGGGCACTGGTCCGGCACGCTGGCCAGCGCGTTGGCGTATCATTTTGAGCAGCTTAGCAGCGTGGGCGGGCCGACGCGGCCGGGGATCGTCCACCGGCTCGACCGGGACACCAGCGGCGTGGTCCTGGTGGCCAAGCACGACCGGGCTCACCATGCGCTGGCCGGGCAGTTCGAGCGCCGCACGGTGGGCAAGCAGTACGTTGCCATTGTGACCGGCCAGCCCAACCTGGACCGCGATTGGGTCGATCTGCCGATCGGGCTGCACCCCTATCAGCGGGAGAAAATGGCCGTTCGCCGCGATGATCCCGGCGGCCGGCCGGCCCAGAGCTTTTACGAAGTGATCGAGCGGTTCGACGGGTTTGCCCACTTGCGGATCATGCCCAAGACGGGCCGCACGCATCAGATCCGGGTCCACCTGGCGGCCATCGGCTGCCCCGTGCTGTGCGATCGCGCGTACGGCGGCCGCGCCCGGATCACCCGCGGAGAGATTCGCCGCGACCCGGCCGACGACCTGGTGCTGCTCGATCGGCAGGCCTTGCACGCCGAACGATTGCAGTTGGAACATCCCCAGACAGGCGCGCCGCTGGAGATTGTCGCTCCCCTGCCTGAAGACCTTCGCAACGTGCTGGCGGAGCTGGCCGAGTATCGGGCCATCGGCCGCAAGCCAAAGTAGCGGCCCAACGTAGCAGGCACGCTCCGTGCCGTCCGCCTTCGTAGGTGCCCTGCCGCGTGCCCTCCGCCGAGCGGCCCCCGTCTCAAGCCAATCGCCGCTTGTAAGATTGGGCCGGCCGGTTCAGAATCAAACATTGCCGCGGATTGAAGCGATTTTGCACCTCATGATGAGAAGGCCTTGATGAAGCTTGCCAAGCTCTTGTTGCCCTCCGGCAAGGAAACCGTCGGTCTCGTCGATGGCGGCTCGGTCTTGCCCCTCTCCTCGCCGGGTGGGCAATACGAGACGATCACCGACATCCTGGAAGCGGACGACCCGGCGGCCTTGGTCGAATTCCTCTCCAGCCCGACCGCCGAGCGGCTCGACGTCGACTCTGTCCGGATGCTCGCGCCGATCGACAACCAGGAGGTCTGGGCCGCCGGCGTCACCTATATCCGCAGCCGCACGGCCCGCATGGAAGAATCGGTGGGGGCGGCCCGATTTTACGACAAGGTTTACGAGGCCGAGCGGCCGGAGCTGTTCTTCAAGTCGATGCCGCACCGCGTGGTCGGCCCGGACAAGCCGGTGCGGATCCGGCGGGATGCGACCTGGAGCGTGCCGGAGCCGGAGTTGGCCCTGGTGCTCAACTCGCGGCTGCAACTGGTCGGCTACACGATCGGCAACGACATGAGCTCGCGTGATATCGAGGGGGAGAATCCGCTCTATTTGCCGCAGGCCAAGGTGTACGACCAGTCGTGTGCGTTAGGGCCCTGCATCACGTTGCCCCGCTGGATGCCGCCGCGGGAAGAGATTGCCATCCAACTGGCCGTGATCCGCGACGAGGCCATTGTCTTCGAGGGGCGGACCCACGCCGGCCGGATGGCCCGCACGTTTAACCACCTGGTCGACTACCTGGGCCGCGACAACACGTTCCGGTGGGGCGCCGTGCTTTTGACGGGCACCGGCATCGTGCCGGAGGATGAGTTCACGCTGTTGGCCGGCGACGTCGTGA
Source organism: Pirellulales bacterium (assembly GCA_040877345.1). Classification (GTDB taxonomy): domain Bacteria; phylum Planctomycetota; class Planctomycetia; order Pirellulales; family JAICIG01; genus JBBDNX01. Next base: position 1,664 of record JBBDNX010000022.1, on the reverse strand, counting down.
ACATCACGATCGACGGCATCGGCACGCTGGCGAACCCCGTGGTGCAGGGTTAGTTCTTGGATCTTGGTCCTTTGTTCTTTGACGAAGAAGACCTTGGGCCCATCAAGCAGTGACACCGTGCTCCAAGCTCTTTACCTGACGTCGGGCTTGCGGGGCTCGTCGGAGGGGGCGAGACCGAATAGAAAGTGCATCAGGTCGCGGGTTCCCAGCGTGCGGGGGCTGGTGAATAGCTCGCCGGCGTCGAACCCGGCGGCCTGCCCCTGCTGCAAGGCAAAGGCCTTGATCCGCTCCAGCACGTGCGCCTTGGCCGGTGGAAACTGGGTCTGGTAACAGCGCACGCTGGCCAGCTTGGTCTCCAGCGTGCCGGCAATGTCGACCACCAGGTGCCCGGCGCCCGCGGGCAGGCCGAGACTGCTGAAGGCCAGCGTGTAGTAGAGCTGCGCGCTCACCGTGTGCACCGGCAGGCCGTCGAAGTGCTCGTCCCACTTGGTGAGCCGCGAGTAAAAGACCGCGGCATCGGTGATCTGCATCGCCTGCCAGTGGTCGGGCGAGGCCAAGGGCGTCTTCTCGCCGAACCCCAGCACCAGCTTGGGGCGATACTTGCGGAACTCGCGGGCCAAGGCGACGCGGGCCTCGAAGTCGTCGAACAACCGCCGATTCGTCAAACCAAGCTGGATCCGCGTCGCCACCCCTAACACCTCCGCCGCCCGCTGGGCCTCGGCCAGCCGCACGGCGGGGCCGGGCGACATGGGCGTCGGTTCGCCGTCGGTCAGGTCGATGATCCCCACGCGGTAGCCCTGACGGGTCAGCCGGGCCAAGGTGCCGCCGCAGGCAATCTCGACGTCGTCGGGGTGCGCGCCGACCGCGATCACGTCCAACTCCGGTTCGTCGCTCATGGCGAGCCGCTCGGTTGGGGATACTGATGGATGGACAGGCGGCCGGCGGCGGCCGGTCGTTCGGTGCTCATGCTTCAGGCTTTTGGCCGGTCAGGCTTGACGGTGGCCAGCAGGAAGGTGGGATTCAGCGCATCGAAGCGCACCCGTTCGAGTTGGTACGTGCCGCGGGCCACGTTGATCATCCAAACCTTGACGTCGCCGGTCCGCCGGTAGAGCGCGGCGTGTACTTCGGCCAGGTTCTCGATGCTCCCCACGTTGGCCACCAGCCGCCCCGCGGGCCGCAGCCGCTCGTACGCCAGCTCCATCAGGCGGCTGATCTCGCGGCCGCTGCCCCCCACGAAAATGCTGTCGGGGTCGGGCAGCGTCGACCAGGCTTCAGGCGCCCGTCCCAGCACGGCCACCAGGTTGGTCACGCCGAACTTCTCGGCATTGGCCAGGATGAGGTTATGGTCTTCGGCGTCCATTTCGATGGCGAACGTCTTGCCGGCCGGCGCGATCTGGGCCGCCTCGATGGCTACCGACCCACTGCCGGCGCCGATGTCCCAGACGGTGCTGGTCGGTCCCAGGTCCATCTCGGCCAGTGCCATCGAGCGGACTTCGGCGGGCGTCAGCAGGCCCTTCTTCGGCTTCGACTGCAGGAACATCTCGTCCGGATTTCCGAACAGCCGACAGCCTGCCCGCTCGCTCGGCCGATCGGGCAGCCCCGGTTTGCGGACCAGGATCATCACGTTGAGCGGTGAGAACTGCTGGTCGACCAGCTCACGCAAG
>JBBDNX010000021.1:0-8725 GCA_040877345.1 Pirellulales bacterium | reverse complement strand
GGGACCGCCCAATAACCGGTATAGCGGCTGGCCGCACGCTTTGCCCAGGATGTCCCAGCAGGCCATCTCGACGGCGCTTTGCAGATAATCGCCGTCGAGGCCCCAGTCGTGGTACAGCTCTTCAATCGCCGTGGGGTCGCGGCCGGCCAGCGCCGCCGCCAAGGCAATTACTTCGCGTCCCGTGAGCTGCTCGCCCAAGTAACGCTGCGGCGTCTCGCCCCAGCCTACCGTGCCCTGGTCGGCCTCGATCCGCACCAACAGCGAACTGGTCGAAGATTGCGGGCGGTAGCGCGACTGATACGGCGCAATCGGATACTTCTGCGGCACCTCCACCAGAAACGTATCGACCCGCGCGATCTTCATGGCCTTCACGCCGGCGGCATGACGTGGGCCCCCGGCGTCACCTCGTTCATGTTGGGACCCGGTTCGAATTCGGCGTCGCCCACCGCCCAGGCCAGCCCGCCCAACACCAGTTGCTGGAAGCGCTCGTCGGTCCAGACATCCTCGCGATGCCCCATCGAGGTGTAGAACACCCGCCCCTTGCCGTGCAGCCTGGCCCAGGTGGCCGGGTACGGCGGCCGCTGGTAGTCCTTGCCGTCCATGCCCTGCGTGTCCTGCACCAGGATCACGTGCAGGTCGTCGGTAAAGTTCTTGAGCGAGTACCACTCGTCGTTGATCTCGAAGCTCTCGCCCAGCTCGCCACAGCCTGGGAATTCCTTGGCGGTCACCACCATGCGGGCCACTTGTTGCGGTCCGTGACTGATGAACTCGCCGCCCAGCATGGCGATGTACGGGTCGACGTCGGTCTGCCGCTCGCGGGCCCGGCCTTCGAGGTGGCCGGCGGAGTGAAACGTGTCGGCCCCGCAGTGCGACGCCAGAAAACCCTTGCCGGCGGCCACCGCGGCCAGCAGCCGCTCTTTTCCCTGGGGCGACATGGGCGGGGTCTTGTCGTTGCCGGCCTGGGTCAGGTCGCCGGTCGTGTAGAAGAAAAACGCGTCGTAGGCGTCCAGGTCGCTGTCGAATATGCGGCCGTCCTTCGTGGCGGTGACCTCGAAGTTGTGCTGCCGCCCCAACTCGGTCATCACGCGCTCATTGTGGGCCAGGTTGTCTCCCTCGCGCTTGCAACTGGAATGCTCGAACCCCGAGCTCTTGGTGAACATCAGCAGCTTGCGCTTCTTCGCCGGCTCGGCCCGGGCCCAGCGGAGCGGAAAATGGGACAGGCCGAGGGCGGCCATGCCGGTCGTGAGCAACATCTGGCGGCGCTTCATGAAGTATCTCCGGTATCGCTTAGAAGGGTGCTCGATCAACGACTACAGACGCAACATGTCGCGGAATCCTTGAGTGATCTCCTGCGGGTGCACGGCCAGTTGCCAGCCCATCGCCACGACCATGACCAGCCCGGTGAGCGTGAGGGCCAGCCCCCAGACGTTGGGCTGCGCTTCGGACGGCTTGAGCCGGGCGGCCAGCGCCAGCTCCAGGTGCCGCCAGCCGGCAAAGCTCTGCTGTTCGCCGGAGGCCACCAGCGACACGTTCCGCATGGCAGGGCTTGGTTCCATGTGCAGCTCGACGTGCAGCCTGGGCAGCGACAGGCTGCTGCCCGCCCACCGCGCATCCGGATCGAGCACGTCGATCGCGCCGGCCAGCACCGGCCGCAGCTCGTCGACCGTCATGTTGTAGATCGTCAGCCGCGGCCGCGATACCAACACGGCCAGCGACAGGCAGAGCGAGTACATCACGATGGCCAGCAGCCAGACGTAGGCGCGATAGAGGTTGACGGCGTCCTCTGGCAGCAAGAGTTCGATCGGGCCCACGAGCATCATGCCCGACACGGCCACGCCCAGGGCCGCCAGGTCGCGCCCCCCGCTGACCAGGAACGGCCGCCGCGAGAGGTTGATTGCTCCCAGCAGCAGGAGATAGATCGCCAGGGGGCCCAAGGCGACGCACAAGCGAAACGAGTCCATCGGCAGTTTTTCCCCAGTCGGGCTCCGACCACGTGCCAAAGCAGTCTAATCTAAGCAGCCGCCCCTTGTCGGTCAATCAGCCCTGGCTCGTAGTGATCCGCATGCATCTTTTCTTTCCGAATGTCGCCGGGTGGCCGGGGACTGGGGCAAAGCCTCAATCGCCAGCCCGCCTCTATGGCTGCTAGCTAGGACAGACCGAAATTGGGGATCAAAGTTGGTCAGGCTCGATGAGATCCTGACCGAAACCCCGGACGTGGAGCACGCGGACAACATCGCCGACGATGGTGTGTGGCAGGAGTATTACCTCGTACTTCATGCATCCCGGGTAATACTGTTCCGGCGGCGGAACTCGTCCGCGAACTCTGCGAGCGGCTTCCCGGTTTCTCCAGCATCCATTTCCGCCAGAGCGCGTTGAACGGCCGCAACGCTTTCATCCAAGTCGCGCCGCTGTTGCTGCCATAGCCGAAGCGATTCCTCTGGCGACAGGTCCAGTCGTCCGCTTTCGATTTGTTCGTCCAGAAAGCGCCGGAAGGCTTGCAGTTCGTTCGCACTTTCAGTGCTCATTCGATATATTTCCTTCGATCACCGCTGATCAATATCCGGTCCGCGCTAACCATAACCGCCGATAGACGGCTCACTTTCAGTGTACTGTATCGAACCCGAACGGACCAAAGCCTTTCTACCGCATAGCGGGACGAGGCTCAGCCACGGCATGATTCGCATTTTACGCCTCCCGTTCCGCCCGGCCGTCGCCGGCCTTCGGCTCCTCCTCGAGCCGCGCGCGGCGCTGCGCCTGTTCGACCAGCCGCTGCGTGCGCAGCCGGCGAGCGTAGGCGTTGGTGGCGATCACGTCGGCCAGTGCCAGCAAGGCCACCCAGAACACCAGCAGCATCACGCCGCACCAGAAGAACACGTACAGCGAAGGCCAGCGCCGCCAGGGGAGCAACTGCCCCGCAAACAGGGCTATCCCCACCAACGCCAGCATGGCGCTGGCCTGCACGCGGCGGCGGAACTGCCGGCGGCGGAAGTCGTACTCCAAGCGATCCAACGACGCGCCGCGCGCCCACCGCCAGGTGCGCAAGTGCGAATGCAGCAGCCCCGCCGCCAGGCAGAGGATCAACAGCGGAAACAAAATCTGCCAGGCGACGTCCAAAGGCTTCCTACTTCACCGCGGTCTCGAGCCACTCCTGGATCACCCAGCCTATCTTGGCCAGGCTCAGGGCCGAGCAGTTGTCGGGCGTGTCCTGGGTGGTGTGCCAGTGCGGGTAGTCGAAATCAATCACGTTGCAGGTTGCGATGCCGCCGATATTGCGCAACGGCAGGTGGTCGTCGCGCACCTCGTGCCTGGGCCGGGCCACGAACTCCCGCACGCCCAGCCGCCGGGCCGTGTTCCAGATGCTGTGCACCAGCGGCCTGGTCTCGGGCCAGCGCAGGCTGTTCACTTCCTGGTACACCTGCAAGTCGGCGTCGCCCACCATGTCCAACAGCACCCCCCAGCGATACCGGTCGGCCTTCTTGTCGGCGGCGTACTTGCGGGCGAAGTGCGTCGAACCGAGGAAGTACTCGCCCCGTTCGTCGAACACGAGCTCCTCGCCGTCGAACAGCGCGAAGTCGACCCCCAGCCGCCCTTCGAGATCGCTCATCGAACGGGCCAGCTCCATCAGCACCGCCACGCCGCTGGCCCCGTCGTTCGCGCCCACGAAGACGCCCCGCGGGTCGCGCGGATCGAGATCGGGAAAGGGCCGCGTGTCGTAGTGCGCGCACAGCAGGATCCGCGCTCGCCGCTCGGGATGCCAGCGGGCCACCACGTTGGCCATCCGCACGGCCGAGCCATCCAGTGGGTGGCGGACGTCGAACGTTTGCAATTCGACCTGGGCGCCCAGGCTCTCGAAATGCTCGACCAGCAGCTCTCGCTGGGCCTGCATTGCGGCCGACCCGCTGGGCCGCGGACCGAGCTTGCACAGTTGCTCCAAGTATTCATACGCCTGTCGGCCGTCGAAGGGGATGTCGCGCAAGTCGGCCTGCCGGGGCGTTGCCCGGGCTTGGCGCGACGATGCCCAATCGACCGCCACCGCGCCGACAACCAGGCACGACGCCGCCAGCACCGCGGCCAGGTAAAGGAACTGGCCCGAGACTTTCCGCATCGCAAGGCTCTCCGGCGAGGAACAGTTGCCTTGCACCCATTGTACCGCCGTGGGAGCTCGGCGTCGCCCGATGCCGCCGGCAGGGCGCACTAGCACCCTCACGCCGACTTCCGAGCCTCATGGCCGTTGCCCAGTGAAAGGCGCAAGAGCACAGCGGAAAAGACCTGCTCCACGCTGATCTCGTGCATGCACAGCGGCGGCCGATGGCCCAGCGGGCAATGCCGGGCCAGGCAGGGAGAGCACGCCAGGCGCCGATTCAAGGCGATCGCGTCGCTCGTGTAGGGACCGGTCCGCAAAGGGTTCGACGCGCCGAACAGGGCCACCACCGGCGTGCCCACCGCCGCCGCCAGGTGCATCGGGCCCGTGTCGCCCGTGACCAGCAGCGTCGAACGGGAAAACAGCGTCGCCGAACCCAACAGGCTGAAACATCCGTCGGCCCGCCACACGGCCTCGCCCAAGGGCGCCGCGATCCGCTCGCACAGCTCGCGCGCCGCCGGCCCGCCCACCACGGCCACCCGCATCCCGGGCAGCGCCAACAGCCTGGCGGCCAGGTCGCTGAAGCGGGCCGACGGCCAACGGTTGGCCTCGCGGCGGCAATGCGGGTTCAACAACACCAGCCGCTCGGCCAGCGGATCGAACGCGCGCTCGGCCAGCCAGCTCTCCACCGCCCGCACGTCGTCGTCCGACGGTTCGAGCGGGAACAACCGCTTGACGGCCAGCGTCTCGACCGGCGGCGCATGCTCCAGGTAAGGCCGCTCGATCGGCACGGCGGTTACGCCGGATGCGTCGCCGATCAGGCGCTCGGCCAGCTCGACCGACCGCTCGACGGCGTGCCGGTCCATGGTCGCCAGCGGCACCCGGTCGTTGTAGAACCAATGGGCCATCTCACGCGACGGCGTGACGCCGATCCGCCGCCGCGCTCCACTCAGCCGGCTGACCAGGCCGCTTCGCAACAGCCCTTGGAAATCGATCGCCACGTCCCAGCGGCCTTGCCGCAATCGCCGCACGAAGTCGAAGAAAGTCCGCGGGCCGCTGCGGTCCCACTCGATCACTTCGTCCAGCCAGGGCTGGCCGCGCACGATATCGGCATGCCTGCGCTCGACCGCCCAGCCCAACCTGGCATTGGGCAGGCGGGCGCGAATCGCCTGGGCCGCCGGCAACGTGTGGATCACGTCGCCCATCGAGCTGAGTTTGACGATCAGGACGCTCGTCGCCATGGGATGCTCGCCGCGCGCTGGCTGATATATTGAACGATCGAAGTGGTCGAGTATCCGCTCAGCAACTCGAGCGTGTGCACCTGGCCGCCATGGGCCAGCACCCACTGGGCGCCTGCGATAGCGTCCACCGACCAGTCGCCCCCTTTGACCAGCACGTCGGGCCGCACGCTTGCGATCAATCGCTGAGGAGTCGGCTCGTCGAAGACGATCACCTCGTCAACGCTGCGCAGGGCCAAGAGCATTCTCCGCCGATCGTTCTCGGCGACGTAGGGCCTTTCGGGTCCCTTCAAGCGCCGCACCGAAGCGTCGCTGTTGAGCCCCACGACCAGGCGATCTCCCAACGAGCGGGCCCGCTCGAGCAAGTCGACGTGCCCCGGGTGCAGCATGTCGAAGCAGCCGTTGGTAAACACGAGTTTTCCGCAGCGACTCATCCGCCGGCCCTTTCCGGGCAAATGATAGCCGGGAGGGGCAACATCCCCCAATAGCGGTTGGGGAGGACTTGGAACTTAGATCTTGGGGCTTGAGTTCCCTGCCCCTGCGGTGCCGCACGGCTGTTTCTGCCTTCGTCCTTCTGCCTTCTGCCTTTGTCCTTCTGCCTTTGCCTACCTTCCGCCTTCCTTCGCTCCGCGGTCCCATGTACCCTATCAGCATGAGCATCCGAACCACCTTCGCATCCCTGCTGGTGCTGTCATTCTGCCTGCACGGCTTGGCGATCGCGGAGCCGAAAGAGCCCCAGCGCACCGGGCGGATCGAATTCCAGCCAGCCGCCAATGAGGACCAGTTGCCGGAGCTGTTTCGCCTCAATCCACATGAGTTCGACTTCCGGCAGGCGCCGCTGGAGACCGTTTCGACCTCGATGGCCATCTACGAGGTCACGTTCCCCTCGCCCGTGGAAACGCCGCACGCCAACAACAACACGGTCCACGCCGAGTACTACCGGCCGCTCACCGACGGCAAACATCCGGCCGTCGTTGTCCTCCATATCCTGGGAGGCGATTTCAACCTCTCCCGCCTGTTTGCACGCCAGCTTGCCGGCAACGGCGTGGCGGCCCTGTTCATCAAGCTCCCCTACTACGGCCCCCGCCGGCAGCCGGGCGTCGACGCACGGATGGTCTCCACCGATCCGCGCCAGACGGTCCAGGGAATGCGGCAGGCCGTGCTCGATATCCGCCGGGGGGCCGCCTGGCTGGCCGCCCAGAGCGAGGTCGATGCCCAGCAGTTGGGCGTCTTCGGCATCAGCCTGGGCGGGATCACCGGGGCGCTGGCCGCCACCGCCGAGCCGCGTTTCGCCAACATCTGCCTGATGCTGGCCGGGGGCGACGTGGCCCAGGTGAGCTGGAGCAGCTCGAAACTGGCCCGGCTTCGCGAGCAATGGCTGGGGCAGGGGGGCACGCGCGAGGAATTCTTCGAGCTGTTGAAGCCGATCGACCCGGTGACCTACGGCGAAAACGTGCGGGGGCGGCGGATCCTGATGCTCAACGCCAGCCACGATGAGATCATCCCCCGCGCCTGCACCGAGTCGCTGTGGCGCGCGTTCGGCCAACCGGAGATCGTCTGGATGGACGCCGGCCACTACTCGGCCATGCGCTTTATCTTCGACGGCCTGAGCCGCGTGACGAAGTTCTTCAACGGATCGGCGGAACTCAAAGCGTCGCCGGCAGCTCCGGAAAAACCAAGCCAACTCCAGCCGGTCCAAGAACAACCGCCGGTTGAGTGAGGTGAGTCGGAGCGCCTCCTATCCCGCCAGGTCGTAGACCATAATGACCATGTCGTGAAAGGCGCCGTCGCGATCGCGGATGAAGCCCTCCAGCCGGGCGGCCTCGTTGAAGCCGCAGGCACTCAGAAACGCGACGAGCGCATGCTGGTCGGCGGCACACTCGTAGCACAGCTTGTGCAGATCGAAGAGCCGGGCCAGCTCGATCACTTCGCTGATCATTTGGCGTCCCAGGCCTCGGCCTCGGAACGCCGGCTTGACGAGCAACCGCACTTTGGCGACGTGCGAGGTCCAGAGTCCCGAATCTCGCTCCAGGATAACGTCGGCCCCGATCGACTTGCCCCGCCAGGCAAAGAGCGGGAACACGTGGCCATAATCGAGTTGCGAACACCACCGCTCGACGCGGGCCGGGTCCGAGGCGTCGCGGCGGAAGAACCGCCGCTCCTCGTCCGGCGTGGCCCGCAGGAACTCCTCCATCATGGGCCAGTCCGAGGCCACCATGGGAGTCAGCGTCAGCGACGAGCCCTCCGCCAGGCTGAGTTCCTTGGGATAGCGGGCCGCCGCGGCAGACCGCATCAACTCGTCAATCTGGTGCATCGTTGCCATAACGAAATTCTCCGCAATGTAGGCCCCTGACTGCCTCTCCTTCCGGGGAGACGCGGTGCGCGGCTGCGGCGGATCTCAGACGGCGGCCTTCGCCGACGCTTTCCGCCCAACTCGTACTTCCATCGCCTCCAATGCACGAATGAGCAGTTGGGCGCACTCTCCGGCGGCGAACCGCGAAGTATTGACCACCAGGTCATAACCCTGTGGGTCGGTCGAATCCTGCCGGAATAATGGATAATTGCGAGAGGCCGGCAATCAGGTCGCAGGCCCTCCTTATTCTATCGAGCTGCGGCCGGCAACGTCAAACCGCGGCACCAGCCCGGCAATGGGGGTCTTTGGAACCTGCCTCGTTTAGAATGTTACGCAATGTCCGAGAATCGCGATAGCAGAATCCCGACGGGGGCCGGTGGCGATCAGTTCGCTACCACGCGCTGGAGCATCGTGCTGGCGGCGGGAGGCCGCTCGTCCAGCGGCTCGCGACGTGCGTTGGCGTCGCTGTGCGAGTCGTATTGGCATCCGCTCTACGCCTACGTGCGCCGCCGTGTTCCGGATGTCGCGGAGGCCCAGGATCTGACGCAGGCGTTCTTCGCCGAGTTACTGGAAAAAAACTACGTCGGCTCCGCAACGCCCGACCGAGGGCGGTTCCGTGCCTTTCTGCTGACTTCCTTCAAACACTTCTTGTCCAAGCAGTGGCAGAAAGCCAAGGCCCTAAAACGGGGCGGGGGCCGAGCTGCCATTCCTCTGGACTTCGAATCCGCCGATGCGCGAGGCAGCATCGAACAGCGTGCCGGCCTGACCGCCGAGCAACTGTACGATCGGCAGTGGGCCGTCGCGCTGCTCGACCAGGTTATGAAACGGCTCGAGGCGGAGTGCGCCCAATCGGGCAAAGAGAGGCAATTCAAGCAAATCAAGGGATTCCTCATCGGCGACCACGCCGGCACCACGTACGCGGCCGTCGCCGGAGCATTGAACATGACGGAGGCAGCCGCCAAGATGGCCGCACACCGGCTTCGCCGCCGCTACCGGGACCTGCTCCGGGACGAGATCGCTCAAACCGTGGCCGGGCCGGACGAGGTCGATGAC
>JBBDNX010000020.1:0-1627 GCA_040877345.1 Pirellulales bacterium | reverse complement strand
GCGGAAGTTAGCTGCGTTCGGCGAATAACGTATCCAGCGGCAGCCGGAAGCCGGGAAGCACGTCGCCGCCGTCCAAGCTCTCATGCTCGTGGACGACGGCATCCTGCTCGGTATTTCCCTCGCTCCACTCGCCAGACCCGATTTACCAGGGGCCACGGACGTAGTACACGCCAAACTGATCGGTGTGGCTGGGCCACAACGGCGTGGGTGAAAATCCCATCCCACCCTCGTACGGTCCCGGCCAACCACGCTGGAACTGCGGCCAGATCGGCTCGACGCTGGTCTGAGCAACGCCCCAAGCCCACTTGGTTTGGTACTCCGCCGTGGGCGGAACCACCAGGGCCACCGGCTGACCCCACATCGTGTGGTAGTATCCGCCGTGCCAGGTGACCGCCGAGTTGTTGGAAATCCGCCGTCGTGGATGGAAGGCCTGGGCCTCCGCGTCGGGCAGCAGCCAGGCGACGGTCAAGGCCGCCAGGAACACAAGCAATCGAATTCTCATTCTCACGTCGTCCTTTTCTGGGTCGCTGGTCCGATCGAGCTCTTGCCGCGGGGGCGAGGCGGCCGGCTACCACCAAAGGACTCGGGTCCGGTTGGCGGGGATGGGGCTGCCATCCCAGCGGTAGTAGACGCGGCGGTGCCGGTACAAAAACTCGTGCGGCATCAGCGGCTGGTAAGTGATGTAGGTGTGCCCCACCAGCGGCGGCGTCGGCCGGGGCGACACGTATAACTGGGCGGGCGGTCCGCCCGCGTAGCTCGGTGCATAGTAATTGTAGAACAAGTCGGCGCCCCGGGCGGTCTGGTGGCCGCTTGCGCCCAGCGGGCCGAGCGCCAGCACGGCCGCCACGACCAGGGTCCACTTGATTGCTCTCTGCGCCATCGGGGATCCTCCTAGGAAAGCAGGCTTTTCGGGGGCTCCGGCGGGGCACCCAGAGTGAATCTCGGCTCCCGGCCCTGCCGGGGGTGAATCTTTGTAAGCCCGAACGGACGTGGCGGCGAGCTTTGGCTCGCCGGCCGCAAAGCCGCCTGGGAGGCCTCCGCTATAGTCGTTATAATCAGCATTCTCTCGCCAGTTTTCGCTCTCGCCCGACACACGGAGGCACGCATTGGCAAGCGTGAAAAAGAGTCCCAGGCAAGTCCCGTCCAACAACCCTTCGCAGCAACCGGCCGGACCGGCCCTGTTTGCCAACGGCTCCGGCGCGCCGCCGGCAACGGCCGCCGCGCCGACCAACGGTGCGGCCCCCAAGCGCAGGCGGGCCACGGCCGAGTCGATGGCCGCCAGCCAGCGCGATATCTCGGTCAGCGAGTTCTTTGCCAAGAACCGGCACCTGCTGGGCTTCGACAACCCGCGCAAGGCGCTGTTGACCACGATCAAGGAAGCGGTCGACAACTCGCTGGACGCTTGCGAAGAAGCGGGCATCCTGCCCGAGGTCTGCGTCCACGTCGAGCAGACGTCGCCGAACCGCTACAAGGTGGGGGTGCAGGACAACGGTCCGGGGATCCTGAAATCGCAGATCCCCAACATCTTCGGCAAGCTCTTGTACGGATCGAAGTTTCACCGCTTGCGAATGAGCCGCGGCCAGCAGGGCATCGGCATCAGCGCGGCCGGCATGTACGGCGTGCTCAC
>JBBDNX010000019.1:0-8753 GCA_040877345.1 Pirellulales bacterium | reverse complement strand
GGCGACCGACGCGCCGGGACGCCCTGCTCGCCTAGGCCTGCCACTGCTTGAGCTGATCGGCCAGCCGCAGGATCTCCTGGCGCTTCTTCTCGAACACGGCGAACAGGGCAATGATCAGGATGCCGGCCACAATTCCCGTCACGGACCAGAGCCAGGTCTGCTCCAGGTCGACCGCCGCGTACCAGATGATGGTCAGCAGCGACAGCATCAAAAACGAGGTGCCCAGGAACAGGAAGCCCCGCACCCGCAGCATGATGCCGGCGAAGATGCCCGCGATCGAGAGGGCCGCCAGCACCAAGGGGAGCCAGGGCGCCTCGGCCACGCCATTCAAAAAGATGTCGGCCGTCGATGAGACGTAGATCACTGTCGAGGAGAAGTAGCGGATCGAGGTCATCTGGGCATCCGCGAGCTGGTCGCGATTGAGGTAGGCCGCCGCCAGCAGGCACAGTGCGGGGGGGATGAACCAGAGCTGCGGATGCGCGAGCAGCCCCAGCGAGCCGGTGTCGTGCAGGAAGTACCAAAGGCCGCCGTTGGCCGCCACGGCAGCCAGGACGCCGAAGGCGAACGACCGCCGCGTCACCGCCAGCGCGGCATACAACGCGCCGACCGCCAGCATGAGCAGCGAAAAGTGGACCTGGTTGTCGACGAACCAGAACCCGACCACCGGCAACAGCGGCAGGAAGGCGCCGGTCCGCTCCAGCGGCTCGGCCAGCACAGTGCGCTTCTGCCGCCGGAACAGTTCGCTCAGACCGACGCCCAGGAACCCCAGCAGGATCACGATCATCGGCCAGTACTGCATGAAGAAACCGCGGAACAGCCAGGGCATCGTCACGCGGACGTGTACGAACAGCAGAGCCAGCACGCCTTCGGCCGCGTAGACGTAAACCATGCGCCCCCGCTCGGGAAGGTCGAACGGGTCGCGGCCGGGGATCAAGGCGGCCGCCAGACAGGTGAGAAAGATCCCGGCCAGCGCGGCGATCACGATCAGGTTCGCCGTCCACGAAATCGCCACCTCACCATCCCGGACAAACTGGATCACCTCGATCCCCAGGATCAAAAAGACCGTGGCCGTGCCGGTTGCAACGAGGATCGGCGTCAACCGCGCAGCGGCGGCGGTCCACTCGTTCTCGCGGCGGATGATCTTGCTGAGACCGATGCCGTACAGTGCCGTGACGGCGGCCAGCCCTGCCAGCACGGCGACTGCATAATTCAACACGTTTCCCGTCGTGGCCGGTTCCAGCACGGACCAGCCGAGGGCGACGGCCCCCAGGGCACCCACGCCCAGTGACGCGTACTGCAACTGGCTCCGCCGCCGGCCCCGCGCGAGAAGTCCGATGGCGATCGCCTGGGCCACAACGGCCTTGGCCGCCACGAACCGCAGCGAGAACTCGGCAAAATTCAGCTCGACTCCAAAGGCCAGTGCCGTCACCGAGGCCGCCAGCAGGCAGTTGGCAGGCACCAACCAATAAAGTCCGGCCAGTGCATCCTCGCTATGCGGGATCCGCAACCGATCGCCCAGCGCCAGCAGGCCGGCCCGGCGGCTCCAGAGGTAGCTGGTGCCCAGGCTGAACGCGGCCAGGATCATGGTGCCCGTCCAGACGATCCAACGGGGCTCGAGATCGAGCGAATCGAGCAGCATGCCGCAGGCGAGCAGCCCCAGCAGGTACAGCCCCGCCACCGACGACCGCATGCGTTCGTCCCAGAGTGTGGCACCCATGCCGATCACGCCGGCCACCAGGGCGGCCCAGCCCAGTGCCGATGCAGTGCCGATCGGCGAAGACGCCAGGTCGGCCACCAGACCACTGACGACCATCAAAGCCAGCAACGCGGCGGCGAACCAGGCGGCCGGGCGGTGTACCGGGATCATTCCCCGGCGCGCATCGCCGCGGGCGGGCCGCAGCACGACGAGCTCGATCGCCAGCCAGACCGGCACGGCGAGCCCGAGCGCCAGCGTGTTGACCTCGACAAGTTCTATACCGCTGAAACGCGTGGCGAACTCCGACCAGCCGATCGTGGCGGTCAGGTTGACCAGCAAGGCGGCCGCATAGAGATAGATCCTGTACAGCGACCAGCAGGCGAGCGCGGCGGCCAGTGCGGCCGCGCAAGCACAGGCTGCCATGCTCCACCAGGGAGATTGCGGATCACCGCCCAGCGCCCGCAGACCAACGAGCACGGTCAGCACGCCCAGTGCGGTTGACCAGGTGGTTACTCCCCCGGTCCAAACGGCCGGTTGTTGCGGCGGCTCGCGGCGCCGCACAATCCAGCCGGCCAACAGCGCCGCCCAGGCGCTTGCCGCCATGGCAACGAGGAAGGCGTGGAAGCTCAGCCAGTTCCCGTTGTCCCAAGGGTTCAACGAACAGGCCAACATGGTTCCAACAGCGAGCAACAGCGCGGCTCCCGCGGCAACGGCAAACTGCGTCTGCCGCTGCCGCGCGAAAACGCCGACCGCCGCCAGGGCCAGCACGGCGCTGCCCCAGCCCCAGGTGTCGCCGATCACCGAGCGGACAGCGGCCGGCAGCGGATCGACGACCAGGACGAAAGCCGCCGGCGCAAGGACCAACAAGTGCAGCGCAACAGGCAGAACCACCTGCGTGGCAAGCAAGCCGCCACCCAGCGCCGCCGATCGTGCCTCGCGGCTGGACGCCCACGCGACGACGGCGATCCAGCCCAGGCAATACACGGCGGCCACCGAGGCGTTCAGTTGGGCCAGCCGCACCCATTGCACAAGATCCAGCCCAGCACTCGTCTTGGCGATTGCCAGCAGGTAGCCGGCCGTGGCGGCAACCGCCATCACCAATCCCCCGGCAAACGCAAACCCTGTGTCCCGATCGCGCAGCGCGTAACCCACGATGACCAAGGCGGTCACCAGGATAGGCAGGGCGTAGGAGGCGGCCTGGCCAATCCGCACAAAGAACGACCCCGGCTCCGGCCCCAGGATCGGCTGCTGCTTGAGCGCCGCGGCCACAACGTACAGCGTCATGGCCACCAGCGGCGCCGCCCCCAAGACCAGGACCAGTGCGCTGGCCTGCCGCGCCAGCGACGTGACGGCACCGGCGGCACCGTCTGAGGGAGACCGGCGGAGGATGAGAGCGACGGTTGCGACAACGATGAACACGATTCCAAAGATCCACAACAGCGAGGCGGCGTCCGGCCTGGGCGGCACGCGGACCAGGGCCGCCACGGCCACGTAAAAGCACATCACCACCAGCGGCGCCAATGCCAGGGCGATCACCCCGCTGCGCATGGCACGGCTGCCGCCGGCCGTTTCGCCCGTCGCCGGCAGTGCGCCGATCGATTGCAGCCATCGCACCAATCCCGTGCGGCACCAGACGACCAGCGATCCCAGCACCAGATAACCCGTCGAAAGCCAGCGCATGGCCGACGCCACGGCCACTTGCGGCTCGAAAAGTCCAGCCAACAGCGGCACCGTCGCCGATGCGGCCAGCAGCAAGGCCAAGGCCTTCCATAACCGGTAGCGGTGCCAGAGGCTATAGACCAGCAGCAGGACCAGCGATCCCAGCAGGAGCCATGAGCCGGCGGCGAGCGCGTGCTCGTGCGGAATCCCACCGAGCTCGAAAGGCTCGATTGGCGGCACGGTGCGCACCGCTCGATCGGCGGAAGCGGCAGCCGCGCCCCACCGGGGCGAAAGTTCCTGGGCCACGCCGGGACCCGCGCCGTAAACGGCGAGCACCACCAGAATCGCAAGTGAAACCGCCGCCAGCACGTGGTCCAACGTGGGGCGTATGGAATCGACCAGCTCTTCGAGCCGCGCCAGTCCGAATGGTTGAACCGGCTCGGGCCGCTGCGGGGTCTCGTGCTCAGCCGGCATGCCGGGGGCGCGGGCCCCCAGCGCGGCTCGGCCGAGCACGATCCGCGCGGTCAGCCAGACGACGGCCAAGCCGCACAGCGCGATGCCCTGCGCTTGCAAGCTCCAGGGATCGAGCCACAGCTTTTCCCACCCCGCAGCAGCCCAGCTCTGTCGCTCCAGGATGCTCGCCATGCCGAATACGACCGACGAAGCGAGGGCCGCCTGGCTCAGCACCATGAGCACCCCTTGCCGCTCCATGAGAGCCAGGCACAGCCAAAGAATCGCCAGGACGGCGCTGGCCACCGCCGGGACTCCGGGCGCTGCCTGCGGGACGAGCCACACCACCACCGCCGCTGCCGCCAACGAACTGGCGATTGCAAAGGCCGTAAGCGGGAACTGCACGGCCTGCTCCAGCTCTCGTCCGCGACGCGCGGAAACAAGCGCGCCGGCTGTCATGGCCGTGGAGTGTACGAGCAGGGCCGCCAGCCAAGGGTGAGCGATTTCGAGCGAAGGGGCAAACGTGAATGCCAGGCCTTGAACAAGGGCCGCCAGCAACAGGCCGGCGCCGGCCCAGGTCAGCTCGGCGCGCTTGCCCACCACGGCGGCGGCCAGGCAGGCCGCTCCGTAGACGGCGTAGATCCAAACGGCGCCCGACGTGTCGCCCACGACCGCGAACCCATGGCGGGTGACCAACAGCAAGCTGGCCGCCGCCGCGGCTGCCGCGACCGCCAGGTACCACAGTCCATGCGCGCGGCCCGCCAGCCGGACCAGCAGTGCGGCACCCCCGGCGAGCACCGCGCTGACGGCCACGAGAACGACGGCGGCATGGGCGGACAGCGCCTGGGCCGCCATGGCACGCGCCGTCATGCTCCAGGTGACGTCGCCCCAGATGAGCAATCCGGCCAGCAGCCCGACGATCGACAGGCAGAGTGCGGCCAGCAGGTGGGCGGCCGGCAGGGCAAACAGGATGGCAACGCCGGTCAAAACCGCGAAATTCACGAGGGCGGCAGGCAGCATTCCGGACGGGTCCGGCCACGCCAGGCCGATCCCGGCCAGCATCAGTGCCACCCCAAGCACCGCCAGGTTGGTTCCCGCCGTGCGCAGCAGTGCTCGCTCGCGATCGGTTATACGCTGCCAGAACAGCAACCCGGCTGCCAGGGCCGGCAGGCCGAGCAACGTGGCCAGCGGAGCCAACCGGTGCAACGTCTCGGCCACGGCCGTTGTCTTGACGAGCAACAATGCCAGCGGCAATGCCAAGGCGAACGTGCTGACGCCGAGCAGCTTGAAGATGGCATTGGCGCCAGACTCGTCCAACGTTTCCCACCGCCGCGCGGAGCGGAGGAACACGAGGTTGAAGGCCGAGTAGCAGGCCGCCAGCGCGGCGGCCAGGCCGAACACCAGCCAGAATGAGCTCTTCGGGCCGACGTGGCGTCCGATCACCAGCGCGAGCACCGAGGGAACAATCACGCTGGCGGTCAGCAGCAGGGGCACCCGCGGCATGACGATCTTGCCCGCGTAATACACGAGCGCCGAAAAGACAACCACGGAGATCGCTTCGCCGCCCTGCGTGATCACGTTTAACGGGTCGGTGCCGGTTGAGAAGGCCGCGATTGCCAGGAAGTTCAGCGGGACCAGCAGCGTGGCGATGAGCAGCAGGCCGTGGCTGGTGGTCTCCAGCTTCCAGCGCCGAAAAGTGTACACTCCCAGGCCAAACAGGGCCGCCGTCACGCCGTTGAACACGAAGAACTTCAGGAACGGCCGCTCGGCGATCTCGGCCCAGAAGCTGATGACCAGGGCGATCGAGCAGCAGACGATCAACAGGCCGCCGATCAGCTCGCCCCAACGGATGTGCCGCTGTTCCATGAAGGCGGCCAGGATTTCGGACCAAGGGCGAGCGGGCGGGCGGGGCGGCGCCGTCGCCGCGGGCTCGGTGACTGAATGGGCAGCCGCGGTCCGCCGGGCGGCATACCGCTCGGCTCGCTCGCGGGGATCGAGTCGAGGGGACCGTGTCTGGGCAGCCTGACCGGCCAAGGCATATTCCGGCCCGGCGGCTTCGGCGGTCGATTCGGGAACCAGCTCCGCCTCCACGGCCTCCTTCGAGGCCGCGGGTCGTGGAGTTGCAGGTTCAGGGGCCGCGGCGGGGGCTGGCGCCGGCTTGGGCGCGGATCGCTCCTGCTGTTGATGGATCGCCGCCAACAGGTTGGCGCGTGTCAGCGGGTCCAACAACGACCGCTGGCCGAAATCCTCGACTTGCCGTGTCAACTCTCGGAGCACGGCGAGGTTTCTGGATTCTTGGCTGGCGGCCCGCGGCCAGCCGCACTCGCCGCAGGCGGCAAAGCCCGGCAGCAGCGGCACGTCGCAGGCCGGGCAGCGGCGGACGGGCCTGAACTGGGGTCTGTGCTCTCGAGCTCCCGCCCCGAACAGGTAGGCCAGCAGGGCCCAAATGCCATGGCCGACGACGGTGACGATGCTGAGCACAATCAGCAGCACGACGCCAATTGTTACCAGGTCGCCCACAACAAAGTCCTTGCTGCCAAGTGCGGAACACGACCAGTCGCCGGTCAGCCGTGCCCCGCGGCTGCAAAGCGCGGCAACTGTACGTCATTAACATGGTACGACATGCCATGGGCAAGCCCAGTTGTAGCGGTACTGAAAGAAACTCTCGTCATCCGGGCACACCCCAGCCGTGCCAAGGTTGGCTGGGTGTCGGGATCGTACCATCGGGCTTTCCGTTGAGACATGGACAACCGATACGACCGGCCACTGCACGCCCGGCAGCGGCCGCCGTGCGTTGACAGTGGGAAACTGGCCGTTCAGAATGCGCCCGGAGCACCGTAGCAGGACGCGCCAGAGTTCTGGTGGAGTAGCCCACCGGCCCGAATTCTGGCGACTCCGGCTACAAAGGCAGCCAGAGTTCGACTTGCTCGCGCCCCGAATCTTGGCGAATCCGGCTACCAGAGTTCTGGTGGAGCTAACCATGCCGATCGACGTCGCACTTTTCCCCAGAACCAGCCGCAGGGCCTTTCTTCGGACATCGGCGCTGGGGCTGGCCGGGGCCGCGTGCTCTACCGCCGCCTGGCCGCTGGCGGCCCAGGAGCCGGGTGAGCGTCCGGCCCGCCCGGACGGGGTCGAGGTGCTCAATCCTCGGGGCCGCGTGCCGGTAAGCTTGATCATCGACGACTCGACGTGCCTGGTGAACATGGGGCACTTCTGCATGCCGCAGTTCGCCGAGGCCTGGCCGGACCGGCAGGACTACCAGAAGCCGTGGCAGACGTTCCCGCGCGAGATTCCCGACTCGTTCGTGCGAAAGTTCGGCGAGTGGTGCCGCGACCACGGCGTGAAGGGCAAGTACAGCGTCGTGCCTTACCCGGCCTGCGTCGGCTGGCTCGACCGCGACCTGCCCGGCTGGTCGAAACGCCAACTGGACGAAAGCCTGGCCTTGGTGCGTGATTTCCTGGCGCCCGATTGGGATTTTCATCCGGAGATGGTCAGCCACACCTGGGTGATCGATACCAAGACCGGGCGGCCTTACGAAGAGCGCAGCCCGCGCTTCATGGAGAACTGGGCCTGGACCGACGGCAAGTCGGTGGACCAGTTGGCCGACTACATGAGCTACGCCCTGCGGATCCTGAAGAACGTGGGCCTGAACTGCGAGGGGATCACCACTCCGGGCGGATTCGGCAACCGGGTGCTGAAGGAATTGTCGCAGGCCACGCTGGAAGCCTGCCGCGACGTATATCAGGTGGAGATCCCGCATTATTTCCGCCATCTCTATACCGACGAGCGCAGCGTGGCTCCCCGCGTCGAATACGCCGCGGGGCTCGATGGCGGCCACCCCCAGTGCGTGGTATCGATCATCGGCTGCACGGGGGATTGGTTCGGCGGCTGGGACGGGACCACGCCGGGCTCGGTCGAACAGTTCATCACCCAGGACCTGCGGCATGGACGGTTGCCCGACGTGATTGCCCGGGGCGAGCCCGCCGTGCTGGTCTGCCATTGGCCGGGCATCTATTACAACGGCGACGAGTTGGGTTTCGACATCTTCAAGCAGGTCGTCCAGCGGCTCGACGCGGGGTTCGATAACCTCGTGTGGATGAAGCTAAGCGAGATCGCCCGCTACTGGGCGGCCAAGGAGTTGACGCGCATCGCGCGCGCCGGCGACCAGGTCGTGCTCGAAGCTCCCTTTGCCTGCCCCGGCTTCACGCTCCGCGCCGCCGCCAAGGCGGGTCCGCAGCCGCGGCTGGAGCTGGATGGAAAGCCGGCCCGTCTCAAGCGCGTCGAGCGGTCATCCGACCTGGCCGGCGGCACCTGGCTTGCCGGCGACAGTCACGCCACGTTGTGCTTCGACCTGCCCCGCGGGACAAGCCGGGTGACTCTGTAGCGACCGGTTCGTAGTGATCCGCATTCATGCGGTCGAGCTTTTCCCGGGACCCCGGATATTCTCCCTCCTGTCTTCTGCTCCGCCTGCGGCGGACTTCGCGGCAAGGCCGCTCAGCTTCCTCCTTCTGCCTTCACCCTCTCTCGTTCCTCCTGACCTCCAGCAGGCACTCTACGGCGGCGTGATCGGACAACGAGCCCTCGGGCACCTGCTCGTCGAGCATGGGCAGCACGCTGACCCGGGCCGGCGCAAGCGCCCATGCGCCCGGGCGCCGGCGCGACACAAAGATGTAGTCGATGCGGCGGCCGCCGTCCTCGGCCACGGCATCGCTGGTGCCTCCCGGACCCTCGCCCAAGTGGGCCCAGACGTCGATCAGCGACAGACCATGATGGTCGAGCGCCAGGCGCAGCCGCTGGTATGGGGTCCGCTCCGGCCCGGCGGGCCGCTGCCCTGGGTCGTCGGCCGCCACGTTCATGTCGCCAAGCACGATCATCGGCCGGTTGCGGTCGGTGTGCTCGGCAATGAACTGGCGCAGCTCTGCGATCTGCAGCTCGCGGGCCGTGCCGG
>JBBDNX010000018.1:0-8754 GCA_040877345.1 Pirellulales bacterium | reverse complement strand
CGGCACCTTGGCCGCCTGCAAGACGTCGCCTAGCTCCGTGACTGCACCGGCTGGGCGACTCCCGCTGCCCACGACAAGCATGCCCACGCTGCCGACGGCCCGCCTTCGCGTGCAAGGTACGATTAGAATAGAATGAATATCCGCCGGCAAGTTGTTTGGCGTCGATCGTCATGTTCGCGACTGCAAGCCGCGCCCCGGCCAATCGCGATACGATCTCCCTCTTGGATTTTTGGACAGGTGAACCGTGACAAACCAGTCAACCGTCTTACGAGGAGTTCTGCGTGGCAAGACCATTGAACTCGACCAGGAACCGGGACTGCCGGACGGGCAGGAGGTAAGGGTTGTGGTGCAGCCGGTTGAGGCAAGCGACTCACTGCCGCCCGGCGAAGGGCTGCGGCGCGCCTTCGGCGCATGGGCCGAGGATGCTGAGGAGTTGGACAAGTATTTGGAGTGGAACCGCGACCAGCGCAGAATCGGTCGGCCGGAGATTGGACCTTGAGCTTCTTGCTGGACACCGACATCTGCTCGGCCTATCTCAAGGGCGACCACCGGGTGTGGCAGCGGTTCATGCAGTACGGCGGTCAATTGCATGTCTCGGCGGTCACTGCGGCTGAATTATTCGCCTGGGTATTGCGCGCGAAAGCATCACCTGCACGACTTCAAGGCTTGCTTGATCTGCTCAGGGACACGACCTTCTTAGAAGTGAACCAGGATGTGTGTCGCAAGTTCGGTGAGATCCGAGCAGCCCAATTGGACCAAGGACAAGTCAAATCGCAAATGGACCTGCTGATTGCAGCGACCGCCCTGGTACACAATCTGGCTCTTGTAACCCACAATGTGTCGGATTTTGCTCAAATTCCCTCGCTCAATGTGGCGGATTGGCTCGCTCCGTAGCGCCTGCCAGGTGCGCTTCGAACCGCTGCTTTTCGTGAGCTTTCGCGTAGGCGTCGGCGCCGTAGATCATCCCTTGCTTGACAAGCGACTCCAGCGCGTCGTCCATCGACTGCATCCCTTCCCGCTTGCCCGATTGCAGGATCGAGAACAGCTTCTCGATCTTTCCCTCCCGAATGATGCTGGCCACCGCGTGCGTGCAGATCAGCACCTCCAGGGCGGCCACGCGGCCGTGGCTCCCTTTCTTGCGCAACAACTGCTGGGCCACGATGGCCCGCAGCGATTCGGCCAGCATCGTGCGGATCTGCGCCTGCTGGTCGCTGGGAAAAACGTCGATGATCCGGTCGACCGTCTTGGCCGCGCTGTTGGTGTGCAGCGTGCCGAACACCACCGTCCCCATGCTGGCCGCGGTGATCGCCAGCCCGATCGTCTCCAGGTCCCGCATTTCGCCCACCAGCACCACGTCGGCGTCCTGCCGCGGTATCGACCGCAGCGCGGCCGCGAACGACTCGGTGTGCGTGCCCACCTCGCGGTGCGTGATGATCGATTTGCGGTTCTCGTGGACGAACTCCACCGGATCTTCGATCGTCACGATGTGCTTGCGATAACGCGCGTTGATGTGGTCGACCATGGCCGCCAGCGTCGTGCTCTTGCCGCTGCCCGTGGGGCCGGTGACCAGCACCAGCCCGCTGCGCAGCTCGGCCAGCCGGCCCAGGATCTCCGGCAGCTTCAGGTCCTCCAGCGTGAGCACCCGCGTGGGAATCAGCCGGAACACCGCGCCGTAGCCGGTGCGCTGGAAAAAATAGTTGCAGCGATAGCGGGCCTCCTGCCCGATGCCGTAGGCGAAGTCGAAGTCGTGATGGGTCCGGTAGCGGTCGCGCTGCTCGTGGCTGATGATCTCGAACAGGTACTCACCCAGCAAATCCGCGTCCAACAGCGGGTGGTCCTCAATGACCCGGATGTCGCCGTCGACCCGGTACTTGGGCTTTTGGCCGGCGACCATGTGCAGGTCCGAGGCGTCGGCGTCGCGCATTCCCAACAGCAATCGGTCGATACGGGCCATGCATCACACCCCGATGAGCTCCTTTTCCACCACGACGGCTTCCGCCGCCCGGGAGATCGCCTCTTCCTTGCTGATCCGCCCTTCCCTGGCCAGCCGGATCAGCGACTCATCCATCAACGCCATGCCGAGCCTTTTGCCCGTCTGCATCAGCCCCGTGATCTGGAACACCCGCTCCTCGCGGATCAAGTGCCCGATGGCCGGCGTGTTGATCAGGATCTCCAGGGCCAGCACCATCGACTTGCCGTCCGCGCTGGGCAAGAGCAGTTGCGAGACGATCCCCCGCAGCGACTCCGACAGCATCGCCCGGATCTGCCCCTGCTCCCTGGCCGGAAAGATGTCCAGCACCCGGCCGATCGTGCGCAGCGCGTCGGGCGTGTGCAGCGTGGCCAGCACCAGGTGGCCCGTCTCGGCGGCCGTGATGGCCAGCGCCGTCGTCTCCAGGTCGCGCAGCTCGCCGACCATGATCACGTCGGGCGCCTCCCGCAGCGTGGCCCGCAGCGCGTTGCCGAACGACTGCGTGTGCATCCCCACCTGCCGCTGGTTGACGTGCCCTTTCTTGCAAGCGTGGACGAACTCGATCGGGTCCTCGATCGTGATGATGTGCGCCGCCCGGCTGGAGTTGATCAGGTCGACCATGGCCGCCAGCGTGGTCGTCTTGCCGCATCCCTTGGGCCCGGTGACCAGCACGATCCCAACATGGTGATTGGTCAGCTTCTTGACCTGGTCGGGGAGCTTCAACTCCTCGAAGCTCGGCACTTGGGGCGGAATCAAGCGGAACACGGCGTCCATGCCCCGATGCTCGCGCAGGTAGTTGGTGCGGAAACGGCCCAGCTCCGGGCCGCCGTCGAAGCAGAAATCCAGATCGTTGGCTTCCAGGAATTGCCGCTGGTCGCCGTCGGCCAGGATCGCCAGGCACGATTGCTCGCAGACTTCCGCTGAGAGCGCGTCCATCGGCAGGTCGCGCAGGTTGCCGGCAACTCGCACCACCGGCGGCATACCGGCCTTCAGGTGCAAGTCGGAGGCGCCCGCCTGCCGGGCTTCCCTGAGAAGCCGTTCGATAAGCGCCTTGCCCGCCGGCATGCTTTCGAGCCGACGCGCCGGCCCGGCCGTCGCCGACTGCGGCGGCTTGCCCGGCTGGCTGGGAGCTGAGCCCGGCTCGGCGGCCGCCTGACGCCGGGTCGGCTGCACTTCGGCGTCGTGTTTTGGCTTTTCGGCATGCACCCCGGATGCGCTGCTCAGGCCCGCCTGTTCGGCCATAACCGCATCGAGTTGGCGGCGATAGACCGAGAGCACCTGGTTGGCGGTCTTGGCCGCCAGAACCTTGCGATCGACGAGTTGCTTGACCGCCTGCTCGGGGTTGGGCGTCTCGTTCAACAGTGCTTCGAGGTCGGCCTCGGCCAGCAGCTTGTTGTGAAGGATGACGCGTTTGAAGATCTGTTGCGCCAGGCTGGACATATTGGCCGCCCGTCCGCGTGAGGGAGCTGATCGTAGGCCTCTATCCCGGCGCGCCGGGACCTGAGGAACCTGATAGTAGCCCTCACGCTCCGCGTGAGGAAGCTTGTCCCCTTAGCGTCCCGGTGGGGAGCCCAGCATGGGCGTGGAGGTAAGCCAACGTTGGCCCCAGCGGATCTCTCCCCCGCCAGCGAGCGTAGCTACGCCGCCGCGCCGGTGCAACGATATTCTCCCCATCGTCCACCCTCGGAGTAGGCATTACTGGGTGGTTGGGCGCCGGTCAATAGCCCAGGTGCGCCCCTTTTGCCGGTTCTTGATTGCTGACGGCGCGCCTTGAAGTCTCTTAACCTCCTTCTGACTTCTGACTCCGGGACCGCTATAATGAGCCGGACGCCCAGGAACGACTGCCATGACCGACGCGCCGCATCCGATCTGGACCGCAATGGAGCGGGCCGTCGCCGCCGCTCCCGGAGAAGAAGACGCCCTGCTCGGCGCCGACCTGGGACTTCGGCCCTTGTCCCCCTGGGCCTTTTGGCTGCTCATCGGGCTCGTTCGGCAGCGGGTCAGGCAGGATTGGGCCTTCGGAGTCCTGCGAGACCGCTTGGGAATCTCCGTGGCCGACATGGGCAGTCCAGGTAAGTGGCGGATCGAGCGCAAGAGCGGTGTCGTGCCCGGCCTTATCGAATGGGCGTACGAGGTTGGCGGCAGTGTCTTCCAACTGACGCACCGCATGAGCGGGGAAGCCATTCGCGTCGGCCTCTACGAAGAGACCGGCAAAGCGATCTGCTCCAGGGACTGTGGCGTGTACCTCGCGAGCTTGCGGGCGCCGGAACCGCCGGAGCGGCGCCTGCTGGAACTGCACCCTTCCCGTTACACCATGCGCCTCGTCGAACGCGAGCTTCGACGCGCCGGCTTGCTGCTGCCTTTACACAATGATCGGGAAGCATGGATACTGCCCCCCCAAGTCGTCGACCGGTTCGAGCTGGTGTCGGCCTTCTGCCAGGCCTGGAGTGACGACGCCCGCCGGCCCGGGGGCGCCTTGGCCGTGGGAGATTGGATGGCGGCCGCGCCCATGATGTCCGATTCGAGCAGTGAATTGCGAGACCGACTTGACGCGGAAATGCGGGCCTGCCAGCGGCGGCGGCTGCGGATGCTCTTGAATCGGCTCGGCAGCAAGAATTTGGGCGGCACGGCTTTGATCGGATTAGCGGAACTCGATGTGCGGTATGGCGATGCCGCGCTGGGTGAAGCGCTCGCCGGAGACCGGGAGGATTTGGCCCAGAGGGCCGTGAGCATCATCGGCGACCGCGAAAACGCCGCCGCCTGGTGCCCGCTGGTTTGTCGCCGCTTCAAGCGGCTTGACCCGAATCGAAGCGGCGTACAGGCGGAAGATTGGCGGGTATGTGCCCAGATTCTCCTGCGTCACGGCTACCGCAAGCGCGAGGTGCTCAAGCGATTAAGTCGGGCCAAGCGGTTCGATCTCGGCGAGATTGCCTTGTTGGCGCTCAGCTACGACCCTCGCCGCGCCCCGCCCCTCTTCCGGCGGGCCTTGCGGGCGAAGGGTTTTTTGGAGCGCCCCGCCGCCCCTGCCATCCTGGCCATCTTGGACGAGGACTGGTCACGGCGGCTCATGCTGGCAGTGATCAACGAATCGGACCTGCGCGCAGCCGCGGCATGCTCGAGTGCCCTGTCATTCAGTGCTGATCCGTCGGTCCGCCGTGCCGCGGAGGAATGGGAGCAACAGCACGGGTCAAGCCCCGAATCGAAAGACTGGTTCGTTTACCTACTGGACAAAGATCTCGACGAGGTGATGCGGAACACGATTGCCGACTACCACGACAGGGTTCTGCCGCTGCGAGGCCGCATCACGTAGTGGGAGCCAGGAGGGCACACGGTATCTGGTCCCGTTGCCGAAATCACTACGAACCAAACAGGCCCAGGATGGGATGGCCGTGGTCGACCAGGCGATGGGGCCGGTCGAGCGCGTCGCGCAGCTCGGTGGCGTGATCGATCCCCAGGGCGTAGTAGAGCGTGGCGATCAAATCGTAGGGGTGCACCGGGTCGCGGCGGGGAAAGGCGCCGTAACGGTCCGACTCGCCGTGCACCAGGCCACCGCGCACGCCGCCGCCGGCTATCAAAAAGCTGTAGCACTCGGGCCAATGATCGCGCCCGCCGGGACCTACGTTGTCGGTGGTCGGAGCGCCGATCCGGGGCGAGCGGCCGAATTCGCCCACGGCCACCACCAGCGTCGTCTCCAGCAGGCCCCGCTGGGCCAGGTCTTCCAACAGCGCGCTGGTGGCCCGGTCGAACACGGGGCAGCGGTGATCGCGAAGCATCGGAAAGTTGTTGCGGTGCGTGTCCCACGAGCCGTCGGGGCCCGGCGCCGGCTCGGTGTCCGATCCGCTGGGCCAGTTCACCTGCACGAAACGCGTGCCCGCTTCGATCAGCCGCCGGGCCAGCAAGCAGCTCTGACCATAACGGGTCGGGCCGTACCGCTCGCGCAGCGCCGGCGGCTCCTGGCCCAGCTCGAAGGCCCGCACCGCCTGGCTCGACTCGATAATCGAAACCGCCTTGTTGAAAAAAGTGTCGAACTGCCCGCCGGGTGCGGCCGGCGACGACAGCGCCGAGCGCAGGTCGACCCGCGCCTGCAAGCGGCCCAGCGGCATCTCCGCCGGCAGCGAAAAGCCCTCCAGCCGGATGGGCAGCGTGGGATCGTCGTACATCTGGAACGGATCGTAGCCGGCCCCCAGCAACCCGGCCCCCTGCCCGACTCCCTGGACCGCGCCTTCCTTGATCGGGCCGGCCAGCGCCACGTACCCCAACGTGCCGGCCGCCGCCGGGCGGTACCGGGCCGCCACCGATCCGATGCTGGGCAGGTCCTCGCGCGAAGGGGGCACGGCCAGGCCGGTGGGCGAGAAGTTGCTCGGATCGTGGCCGGTCATCAGCATGTAAATGGCCGACCCATGGTTGCGCAGCCCCTTGGGCTTGACGCCGATCGACCGAACGAGTGCGAACTTGTCGGCCTGCTCGGCCAGCATCGGCAGGACTTCGCCCAGCAACATGCCTGGCGCCTTAGTGGCGATCGGTTTGAACTCACCGCGTATTTCCGCCGGGGCGTCGGGCTTGGGGTCCCAGAGGTCGATGTGGCTGGGCGAGCCTTGCAGGTAGAGCAGGATCACCGACTGCGCCTGCCCGAACCCGCCGGCCGGCCTGGCAGGCGCTTCGGCGGCCGCCCGCCCGCGCAGCAACTGCGGCAAGCCCAGGCCGAGAAGCGAGAGGCTGCCCACCGACAACAGCTCGCGCCGCGTCCACGAGTCGCAGAGCCGGCCGCGTTTTGTAAGGATCGACAGCATGTCGACACGCTCCAGGTCATCGCGCCCCCCACAGCCTACGAGTTATGCCAGGAAGCGTCAAAGAAAAAAGCAAGCACGATGCCGCGGATGGTTCTACCGGGCAGCAGCCAGCCCATAACCAGGCATTCTTCCCAACCGGGTCAACGACGAGTTGCAGCCGCTTTTCTGTCAGCCAGAGACCTACGATACGTTGATTGGGGCTTGCGGAAGACCGAGTCTTGAGGGCCCGCACAAAGACGTTTGTATCGAGCACCACGCGAATGCGTTGCTTGCGGGGAACCATCCGGGGCACCTGCGCGAACGCCAAGAAAGGTCATTTTTTCCGGCGATAGCGGCGAATGGCCTCTTCGGTATCTCGTGCACGAAGAGGGGAGCGCCGGGCGGCTGCCGCTGAACGTGAGAGAAGCTCGTCATCCGCGATCCGGCGCAAGAAATCGCGCAAGGCCTCGTTGGCAACCGTCTCGGGCTTCCGCTGGCGCTTTGCGGCAACCGCCACGAGCTGCTTCCAAACGCCCTGTCGGATGGTCACTTCGGGCATTGCAATTGTTTCCTGCGAGCTATGCGGGACGCGGTTTCCGCAGAGTACATCGCTTGCCATCCTACCATGATTCGTTGCGGTTTGGCAGCTCATTGCGCTTCGCGCTCCAGCAGGGCATGCTTCCGCTGGAGGCCCCAGCGGTAGCCGTTCAGGGTGCCGCGGCTTCCGATCACCCGGTGGCACGCAATGGCCACCGCCAGGCGGTTCGATGCACAGGCGCGGCCCACGGCCCGCGCGGCTCCAGGGCAGCCGATCCGCGCGGCAACCTCCGCATAGGAGGCCGTTGTGCCGGCGGGGATTGCTTGCAATGCCTTCCAGACCCGCTGCTCGAAGGCCGTGCCCTGAATGTCCAAGGGCACGTCCGGCCCGCCGCCGGGCGCCTGGATCAACGACAAAACCTGGGCAACCCAGGCGGAGAACTCGGCGTCGCCGTCAGCGAGCTCGGCCTGCGGGAACCGCAGGGCGATCCGCTCGCGCAACGCCCGGCGCGTATCGCCGAACTCGATGGCGCAGACGCCCCGCTCGGTCGCCGCCACCAGCACCCAACCGAGATACGAGCGCGCCACGGCCAGGCGAATCGGCACTCCGGCCGCGCCGCTGTTGAACTGGCCCGGTGTCATCCCCAAGGTGTCGCCAGCCTGGGAATAGCAGCGCCCGCTCGAGCCGAACCCCGCGCCGAGGATGGCCCGGGTGATGCCGCCGGGGCGCGTCAGCTCCTGCCGCAGCCGCTTCGTTTGCCGCGCCGCCCAGTACCTTCTGGGCGTGACGCCGACTACGGCCTTGAACCGCCTATGAAAGTAATACCTGCTCAGCCCGGCCGCCTCGGCCAGCTCAGCCAGCGTCGGCGCTTCGTCCGCCTGGTCGATCAACCGGCACGCTCGCACGATCGCCTCCTGGTTTGCGGGCTGAGTGAAGGCCGCCTTGGGCCTGCACTTTTTGCAGGGCCGATAGCCGGCCCGCTCGGCGTCGGCCCAGCCGGCGAAGAACCTCACGTTGGCCCGCTTGGGCAGCCGCGAGGGGCAGCCTGGCCGGCAGTAGACGCCCGTGGTCCTAACGCCGAAGACAAACGCTCCGTCCGCGGCGCGGTTGCGCTTGGCAACGGCGTTCCAGCGTTGGGTGTCGTCAGCAAATATGGCAGGCGTGGGGCGGCCCATCAGCAGTCTCCTGGAGATCAATGCCGCCGGTCATCTTACCGCCGCGACGCGCAGCGCGGATATCCGCTTCTTGCGGTGCAATTCGATATGCTTGCCGGCAGAGCGGCTGGAGTGCCAGTCAGGCCGCGCCAGGGGCTATGGGTCGCCCCAGGGGTCGGAGAGCCCGTTGGGCATCGTGGGAAGCGGGATCTCGTCGAGGAGGTCGCCGGGGCGAGCTGAGCCGGGCTTGGGAACCTCCAACTCAAACCAGGTCTCCGACGGCTGGTCGGCCTGCATCGCGTTGTAGGCGAACACCGCGACCAG
>JBBDNX010000017.1:4968-8758 GCA_040877345.1 Pirellulales bacterium | reverse complement strand
CGCCGTTGGTTCGGCGGCAAGGCCCGTCCGATCCAGGCCGTGCACTTGTGGGAAGCCGTGCCCTTCAACCACGCGCCGCGAGAAGCGGGCACGTATCTGGGAATGTTGCGAGTCGACTACGTGGAGGGAGAGCCCGAAAACTACGTCTTACCCTTTGGCTTCAGCGCGGCCGAAAGCGCCGCCGACTTCGAACGGCAATACCCCCAAGCGTCGATTGCCCGCTTGCAACTGGCGGGCCAGAAGGAACCCGGACTACTCTATGACGCCATGTGGCGGGCCGCCTTCGCCGAGGAGCTGCTGGAAGCCATCAGCCGCCGGCGACGTTTCAAGGGCGTCAGCGGGGAGGTCGTGGCCCGTCCCACGCCGGTCCTCGGCCGGCTCAGGCACCAGACCAATGGGCCGCTGGTTGCGTCCGTGCTGCGGGGCGAGCAGAGCAACAGCTCGCTGGCCTATGGCGACCAGTTGATCCTCAAGCTCTTCAGGCGCGTCGAGCAGGGGGTCAATCCGGACCTGGAAATCGGGCGATACCTGACCGAAGAGGCCCGCTTCGCCCATACGCCGCCCTTGGCCGGAGCGCTCGAATACCGCAAGGAAAACGAGGAACCGGTGACCCTGGCTATTCTGCAGGGGTACGTTCGCAACAACGGCACGGCCTGGCAATACACGTTGGAGGCTCTCGGCCGATATTACGATCAGGCGGCCGTGGAGCCGTTGCGGTTGGAGCCGGCCGACCAGTCCGCCCTGGGCCGCTCCCTGGCGGACATGATCGATGAGCCGCCTTCTCCGCGGGCCGTGGAACGGCTGGGCGTTTATTTGCAGTCGGCCGGCTTGCTGGGCCAGCGTACCGCCGAGCTGCACCTGGCCCTGGTGGCGGAGGCGGACCGGCCGGAGTTCGCGCCGGAACCGTATTCGCAGCTTTACCAGCGTTCGATCTATCAATCGATGCGGAAGCTGACGAGCCAAACGCTGCAGATGCTGCGCAAGCGCGGGGCGAAGCTGCCGGCAGGCGCGCAGGAGTATGCGCAGACCGTCCAGGCCCGCGAGCCGGAATTGATCCAGTGCCTGCGCTCGATCATGGGCCAGAAAATCGCCGCCCGGCGCATCCGCTGCCATGGCGACTACCATTTGGGCCAGGTGCTCTACACAGGCAATGACTTCGTGATCATCGATTTCGAAGGCGAGCCGACCCGCTCGATGAGCGAACGCCGCATCAAGCGCTCGCCGATCCGCGACGTGGCGGGGATGATCCGCTCATTTCATTATGCGGCCTGGAGCGCGTACCTCCGCCACCTCGAGTCGGTGGTGGTCGGCGCGGAGCAGCAGCAGGCGCTGCGGATGGCGGCTCGTTTCTGGTATGTCTCGGCCAGTGCCGCCTTTTTGTCGAGCTATATTCGAACAGCCGGCCAGGCGCCGTTCGTCCCGCCGACCCGGCAGGAACTCAAGTTGCTGTTGCACGTGTTCCTGCTGGAAAAAGCCGTCTACGAGTTGGGCTACGAGCTGAACAACCGTCCCCACTGGGTCGAGGTGCCGCTGCTGGGAATCGTGGATTTGCTCGACGCGATTCAATGTGGCTGATCGGAAACATTGAAAGAGGTCCAAAGCATGCACCAACAACAGGACGCCCGACCTTCCCCGGCCTCAACGGCAGCCACCCGTCCGATCAGCAAGTCCGGCCTGCTGACGGCCGACGACTTGTACCTGTTCAACGAGGGAACCCATGCGCGGCTGTATGAGAAGATGGGCGCCCATCCGGCCCGGCTCGACGGCGTCGATGGCACGCATTTCGCCGTCTGGGCTCCGAATGCCGAGCGGGTGTCGGTGGAGGCGTACGGCCATGGGAGCCACTCGCTCGCGCCGCGGGGGACGTCGGGCATTTGGCAGGGGTTCGTGGGAGGCCTGACGCCGGGCGCCATCTACAAGTACCGCATCCATTCCCGCTACGACGGCTATCAGACCGAGAAGTCGGATCCGTTTGCATTTCACAGCGAAGTGCCTCCCAAGACGGCTTCCGTCGTGCACCGGCTCGATTACGACTGGCACGACCTGGAGTGGATGGCCGAGCGCCGGCGCCGCAATGGGCTGGACGCCCCGATCTCGATCTACGAGATGCACCTGGGATCGTGGCGGCGGGACGACTCAGGCTGGCTGGGGTATCGCGAGCTGGCCCGGCCCCTGGTGGAATACTTGCTCGGCACCGGTTTTACGCACGTCGAGTTCCTGCCGCTGACGGAGCACCCCTTTTACGGTTCGTGGGGCTACCAGACCACCGGTTACTTTGCGCCCACGGCCCGCTACGGCAGGCCCCAGGATTTGATGTATCTGATCGACGAGTTGCACCAGAATGGCATCGGCGTGATCTTGGACTGGGTCCCTTCGCACTTTCCAACCGACGGGCACGCGCTGGGTTATTTCGACGGCACCCACTTGTACGAGCACGCCGACGAGCGGCAGGGGTTCCAGCCCGACTGGAAAAGCTTCGTGTTCAACTACGGGCGCAGCGAGGTTCGCAGTTTTCTCCTCTCCAGCGCCATGTTTTGGTTGGACAAGTACCACATCGACGGATTGCGCGTCGATGCCGTTGCTTCGATGCTCTACCTCGACTACTCGCGCGGGCCGGGGCAATGGGTCCCCAACGAACATGGAGGGCGGGAGAACCTGCAGGCCATTGGTTTCCTGCGGCAGATGAACCAGGAAATCTACCGCACCTATCCGGACGTGCAGACCATCGCCGAGGAATCGACCGCTTGGCCGATGGTCTCGCGGCCCACCTATATCGGCGGTCTGGGATTCGGGCTGAAGTGGGACATGGGCTGGATGCACGACACCTTGCGCTACATGTCGAAGGACCCGATTTACCGCACCTACGAGCACAACAGCCTGACCTTCAGGCAGATGTACGCCTACAGCGAGAACTTCGTGCTCGCGCTGTCACACGACGAGGTGGTGCACGGCAAAGGCTCGCTGTGGGGCAAGATGCCCGGCGACGAGTGGCAAAAGTTCGCCAACTTGCGGCTGCTGCTGGGTTACATGTTCACGCTGCCCGGCAAGAAGTGCCTGTTCATGGGGGGTGAGTTCGGCCAGCGCCGCGAGTGGAATCACGATGACCAATTGGACTGGGACCTCTTGGACCTGGCGCCGCACCAGGGCCTGTTGCTGTGGATGACCGATTTGAACCGGGCTTACCGCGGCGAGCCGGCCTGTTTCGAACTGGACACGGCCCCGGCCGGCTTCGAATGGATCGACTGCTGCGACACCCAAAAAAGTGTGATCAGTTACATCCGCAAGAGCCGTTCGTCCGCCGGCACGTTGGCCGTTGCCGCCAACTTTACTCCCCTGCCCCGCCACAACTACCGGATAGGCCTGCCGGCCGCTGGTCATTGGGCCGAATTGCTCAACAGCGACGCCCGCGAGTACGGCGGCAGCGGACAAGGCAATTTCGGCGGCCACGAGGCAGCCCCGCTCCCCTGCCATGGCCGAGCCTGGTCGATCAATGTCACGCTGCCGCCGCTGGCCATCGTGGTTTTCAAGGCGAGTCAGCCGGCAACCAGCCCGCCACCAGCCCCATGACCCCCCGACGGTGGTAGTCAGGGTTCCGAAATTAGCCGGTGCTACGCGCGGCAAGCCGCGTCGATGTCATTCCCGGCCGGCCTGACCGGTGCCACCCTCCCGGTCGTGTCCAAGGCTTGCAATCCGTGGCCACTTCGGGACTTAGGCCGCCTTCGCCCCCCCTCCGGCGTGCTAGGGTCTCGATAGCGGGCAAAGATTTCCTGAATTTTTTCAGGAATTCATG
>JBBDNX010000017.1:0-4958 GCA_040877345.1 Pirellulales bacterium | reverse complement strand
AGCTAGCAAGCCGCCGCCGAGTTGTCGGTGGACCGCTCCGGCCTCGACCGGATCGTCGCTGTGAAGCATGGAGTAGCACGGATTACGCGCGGCCTGGGTTGCACCCTGGAGTTGTCCACCCTGTTCATTTCCCAATTTGTTCGTGGAGGATCCTGCTATGTTCAAGTTCCTTGGGCTGCGAAACCGTCCGGCCCCCCGTCGTCGTCCTGCCTCTCCGCACCGCCGTTTCGAGCGCTTGGAGGACAGGCTGTGCCTGACGATCCCCTGGATCATGACGTTCGAAACGCACGCCTACGGTCCCGGCCAAAGCGTTACGCTGTCGGGCATGGTGATGGACGACCTTCCCATGGGCGTCCAGATGAGTTTTACGGGAGTCGTCAGCGGGTCCACGGGCGTGAACTCCAGCGGCTATTTCGCGTACACCGGCACGGCCAGCAGCCTGGGGACGGTGACTGCGACGGCCCAGGACGCGGAAGGTGCCTCGTACCGGCAGTCTGCCGTGTGGAGCAACGCCCCGTCGCTCAATTTTTCGGTGCAGGAAACGGGTCCTGACCGCACCGTGACTATTTCCGGTTCGATCTTCGACGAAGCGCCGGCCGGGCTGACGGTGACATTCACCGGCGTGGTTTCCGGCTCCGTGGTCGCCAATTCTGCCGGCCAGTTTACCTATACGGCCCAAGCAACCGGACTGGGGACCGTCACCGCGACCACCACGGATGTGTGGGGGCTTCAGTCGAGTCCGGTCGAGCAGAACGTTTACAGCAATGCTCCGACCATCCCCGATTTCGATGCCTCGGCTGATCTGGACGGCTTCTGGAAGTTCGAGGGGCACGTTTCGGACGAGGCGCCTGAAGGCTTGGTCGTCACCTTTGGCGGACTGCTGGCGGGTTACACCGCGACGGTCGATGCCTACGGGTACTTCTACATCATGGTGCAAATGCAACCGGGAGCTCAGGGCGAGGTGACCGCCCAAACCACCGACTGGTGGGGCTTGGACTCGAACATCAAGAGTGACTGGGTCGAGAACTTCTGAAGCGGGCTTCCAACGAACCTTTGAACTGAAAGGCAAGCCATGAATGACGCCGATCTGGCGATTCAGGAACTGTGTAATCGTGTTGCTACCGGTGATGTCCAGGCGGCGGAGCAGTTCACCGAGGAACTGGCGCCGCTGCTGGCGGTCGTGCTGCGCCGTACGGCCCGCTCCGGCGATCGTCGCTCCCGCCTGTCGCGCTGCGTGGCGGCGGGAATCGCGCGGCAGCCGGGCGCTGAGGGGGCTGACGACGATGCCCGCCTGAGCAGACTGGCTCGGCGCATCTGCGGCTCGATCGTGGCGAGGCTCCGATCTGGCTCGCTCGATCGCACCAAGGAAACGCTGCCTGCACGCGCCTGGCGCACGGTATGTTCGTCCGAGACATCGTGCCGAAAGGCTTCGTGATCCGGCCTGCCCCAGGGCACCCCGCTCCAGCGGCGGGGTGCCTGGGGCGTGCTCTAAGCGCCATAGAAGTCATCCTCGTTATAGCCTGCCGCACGGCGGACATGCGGGTGCCCTTCCAGCCGGTTCAGACCGCTCCGCCGCCTGCGGCTGGCCGCGGGCGTCGGATTGTGTCGATAACGTAGAAGGCAACGTGCCGGTAGTCTGGGCAGGGAGGCTCGATTGCAAATACACCACGACGTTACGTCGTCTGCCGATGGGCGATCAACTGCTTCAGCGCTTCGGCGCCCGCTACATTCTGTGGGTCCTGCTGCTCACCCGCCTGGTCGGCTCCGTGGGCGGTGTGCTGGTCGTGTACTATGTGCACCTCACGCTCGATCTCGAACCCAAGGCGCGCGGCGACTTCCGGGTGATCGCCGCCTTTGTCGTGGCGCTGGCGGTGGTGGCCACCATCTTGATGGGCCTGTGGGAGACCGGAACGCTCCGACGGGTGCTGTCGCGGATTGAGCGCGGGCAGCCGATCCCGCTGGTCGAGGCGCATCGCGCCAGCCGGCAGGCCGTGTTGTTCGCCGGCCGACACCACATGCTGGAGGCGGTTGTCATTCCGATGTGCACGATACCGCTGTGTACGCTGTTCATGTGGAAAGTGGCGGGCGTTGAGCCATACGGGCTGATCCACATCACCGTCGCCGCGCTGTTGGGCATTACCATGTCGGTGCTCTGCACGTTCTTTGTGGTGGAGCGTTCGATGCAGCCCGTCATCCGGCACCTGCTGCGGCACCAGGTGCGGATCGAGTTCGACGCGCTGCCGCCCAGCAAGCTGCGCGTGCGGCTGAACGTCTGTTTCGGCCTGATCATCACGACCACCGCCGTCATGATCGGCGCGCAGGCCGCACAGCAGGCGTCGAATATTATCCATCGCCCGGAAATGCATCTGCAGGCGCTGACCCGGCTGCGGATCCATACCGGTTACATTTCGTTGGTGGCCGTGGGTGCCGGCCTGGCCCTCTCGACGGTGCTGGCCCAATCGGTGGCGTCGCGCGTGGGACGGCTGGTGCAGGGCATGAAGCGCGTGGCGCAAGGAAACCTGGACGAGCGCGTCGAGTCGACCGGCAACGACGAAATCGACGTGTTGGCGCGGCAGTTTAACGCCATGGTCGCGCAACTTTCCCATAGCGATCACACCATCCGCGACTTGAATGCCAACCTGGAGGCCAAGGTCCAGGAGCGCACGTTGGAGCTGGACAAGAGTCGGCGCGATCTGGACAAGCGCAATCGCGAGCTGGAGTCGGCCTACGGCGATTTGAAAGCGACGCAGACGCAACTGATCCAGGCGGAAAAGATGAGCTCGCTGGGCCAGTTGGTGGCGGGGCTGGCCCATGAGATGAACAATTCGATCAATGCCGTGTACAACGGCGTCAAGCCCCTCTCGCAAAGCGCCCGGCGGCTGCAAGAGATCCTGCAGCCGGTTGTACGCGGCCAGGAGCCAAGTCCCGCCGGCACCGACCCCCGCGAGATCGACAAGCTGGTGGAAAGGCTCTCGGTGCTGTCCGGCGTCGTCGAAAACGGGGCGGCGCGCACCGCTCGGATCATCAGCGACCTGCGCAGCTTTTGCCACCCGGGCAACGAGGAGTTCGACGAGTTCGACCTGCACGAGGCGCTGGAAGTCTGCCTGAACCTGCTCTTCAGCGAGGTGAAGCACCGCGTTGCCGTCCAGCGCGATTACGGATCGGTCGAGCGGATCCATGGCCCTTATGGCCAGTTGAGCCAGGTCTTCATGAATATTCTCAACAACGCCCAACAGGCGATCGAGGGGGAAGGCGAGATCACGGTCACCACCGAGCAGCACGAAGGCTGGGTCAGCGTGAGCATCCAGGACAGCGGCAAGGGAATCACCGACGAAGCCCAGTCCCGCATGTTCGATCCGTTCTTCACGACCAAGCCTCCGGGGCAGGGGACCGGCCTCGGCCTGACCATCAGCTACACCATCATCACCAGCCTCGGCGGCACGATTCAGTGCCGCAGCATGCCCGGCTGCGGCAGCGAGTTCGTGGTCACTTTTCCGGCCCGTTGCGTCCGCCGCATCGAGCCCCTCGCCGCGCCGGGATTGCAGGCCGCCGTGTGGCATTTGGCCTGACCGATGCCTATACTCGCGTAGTCGCCGGGCGTCCGGCTGCCGATCCCCAAGCGGCGGTCCGTCCCTCCCTGCAAGCCACTGGCCCTCGATCCGGAGGATCCCATGCTGAAAAGACGCGAGTTTCTGGCCGCCGTCGGCGCAAGCCTGGCCGCTGCTCCGCTCCTCTCGGCGGCTCCCGCTCGAGACAACGTCCGGAAGAAGATGGCCGTCGTGACCACCGAGTGGCGGTACTTCTCCCATGCCTGGCACATGGCCGAGCGATTCCTGGTCGGCTATCCGGTTGGGGGACGGTGGCACCGGCCGGCTTTCGACCTGGTCTCGGCCTACGTCGATCAAACGCCCGAAAACGATCTGAGCCGCCAGCGAGCCGGCGAGTTCGGCTTCACGATCTATCCGACCATTGCCGAAGCGCTGCGCAACGGCTCAGAGCAACTTGCCGTCGATGCCGT
Organism: Pirellulales bacterium; assembly: GCA_040877345.1. Taxonomy (GTDB): domain Bacteria; phylum Planctomycetota; class Planctomycetia; order Pirellulales; family JAICIG01; genus JBBDNX01. The sequence goes on along the minus strand of JBBDNX010000017.1, from coordinate 940 downwards.
GCTGGTCATCGGCGAGCACGGCGATTATCCGACCAACGAGCTCGGGCAGAAGCTCTACCCGCGCTATGAGTTTTTCCAGCAGGTGGCCCAGGTCTTTCGCCAGGATGGGCGGACAGCGCCGGTTTTTAACGACAAGCATCTTTCCTGGAAGTGGCGGTGGGCCAGCGAAATGGTCGATACCGCCCGCTCGCTGGGCTTTCCCTTTCTGGCCGGTTCGTCGCTTCCCGTCACCTGGCGGATGCCGGCCATCGACATCCCATTCGGCAGCGACGTCGAGGAGGTGTTGTGCCTGGCCATGGGCGGCGTCGACAGCTACGACTTCCACGCCCTGGAAGTCATCCAGTGCATGGCGGAACGGCGGCGCGGGGGCGAAACGGGCGTCGTGGCCCTGCAGGCCCTGCGCGGCGAGCCGGTCTGGAAGGCGATGGCGGCCTCGTCATGGCAGCAAGGGGGCTGGGATCCCCGCCTGTTTGAAGCATGCCTGTCCCGCAGCCAAACCCTGGCGCAGCCGGAATCGTTCAGCCATCGCTATCCAACCGCCGAGCAGATTCGCCAGTGGGTCAAGGAGCCGGTCGCCTACCGTTTCGAGTATGCTGACGGCCTCAAGGCGACCATGCTGTTGATGAACGGCCTGGTCGACGATTTCACCTTCGCCGCCCGGCTCCCGAGGCGCTCCGAGCCGCTGTCCACGCTCTTCTATCTGCCGCCCAACCCCAACGTCGTGTACTCGGCGGCCCTGATGGCGAACGTCGAACAGATGTTCGAAACCGGCAAGCCGCCCTACCCGGTCGAGCGCACGCTGCTGACAACCGGCCTGGTGGCTGCCGGCATGCAGTCGCTCGCCGGCGGCCAGGCCCGCATCGAGACGCCGCACCTGGCCGTTCGCTACCAGGCTCCACGGGAATCGACCTTCTGGCAGGATTGAGCGCAAGATGAGCAC
>JBBDNX010000016.1:0-1631 GCA_040877345.1 Pirellulales bacterium | reverse complement strand
CGCTTCGACGAGCGGTACAACGCCGTCCTGGCCTGGGATTTGGGAAGCCGGCTCACCGCCCGCGAACTGGAGACAACGAAGCGCTGGGCCGAGCAGGTGCAGCGGGCCGACGCTCCCTATCCCAGGCCGCTGGCATGCGCTCCCGACGCCGAGCTGAAGGCCTACAGCCGCATCGGCAATGGAAAGATTCTGCTGTCGATCGATCGTTCGCCGCTGGGCACCAGTCTCGAACTGTCCGACTATGCCACCTGGATCCGCGAGCGGCCCCGACTGGCCCGGCCGGGCACTCCGTTCTGGGCGACGGTGCAGACCCAGCCGGCCGCGGAATTGACCGAGCAGGTCGAGCTGCTTTCCGGCGGCCGCTCGCCTGCCCCGCAGGTCGAAAGCGAACAGATCGTCCTGTTGGTACAGGCCGCCCTGGCCGCGGGCTGCCGGGGGATTTGCTTCACCTCGTCGGCGCCTCTCGATGCATCGGACGCTTTGACTCGCCAGCGCGCTTTGGCGCTGGAGCTGGTGAACCTCGAGCTGGCGTTGGTGCACGACATCCTGGCGAGGGCGTCGTTGTCGGCCACGCTGCGCTCGAGCGAGCCGGCGGTCGGCGCCGCGGTGCTCGAGACGGACCGCACGCGGCTGTTGCTGCCGCTCTGGTCCGGCCGCTTCAGCCAGTTGGTTCCCGGCGAGTCGGCGGGCAACGGCATCTCGTTCGTCGTTCCGGGAGTGCCCGAGGCGAACGACGCCTACGAGATCACTCCAGCGGGACTGCGCAAGCTGGCTGCCGAGCGCCGCACGGGAGGCGTGCGGCTGGCGCTGGACGAGCTCAGCCTGACCAGCCGGGTCCTGCTCTCCGGCGATCATCGGGCGACCAGCATGCTCACCCGGCGCGTGGCGGCCATCGGTCAGCGCGCCGCCAGCCTCCAGGGCGAGCTGGCTCGCATGAAGTACGCCCGGACCGCCGAAGTGGAGCAGCGCTTCATGGTGGCCGGGCGCGGCGTGCGCGAGTCGGACACCTGGCTGGCCGTTGCTCGCCGCGCCATCCAAACGGCCGACGGCGCCTTGCAGGCGGGCGATTACCTGTCGGCATGGCAGCATGCGCAAAGGGGGATGCGGCCCTTGCGGTTGATCGAACGTGCTCATTGGGACCAGGCGGCCGGTTCGCTTGGTTCACCCCTGGCGAGCCCGCTGGCGGCGAGCTTCGCCACGCTGCCTGATCACTGGTCGCTGGTTGGCCGGCTCGGCCCGGTGCCACCAGCGGCGAGCTCCGGCAACCTGCTGGCCGGCGGCGAGATGGAGGACTTGGAGCAGACGCTCGCCGCCGGTTGGAGGCTGTTCGAGCATCCCCAGCCGGCAGTGGCCGCCAAGGGGGAACTGGCGGACGATCAGCCGCATTCGGGCGCCTATAGTCTGCGGCTTTCGGCGCGTGCGGCCGACAAGGAAACTTCGCCGGTGCTGGTCGAAACGGCTCCGCTGTGGCTGGTGAGCCCGGCGGTGATGGTGGAGGCCGGTCAGCTCGTGCGGATCAGCGGTTGGGTGCGGATCTCGGCGCCGATCACCGGCAGCGTCGACGGCCTGATGATCATCGACTCGCTGGGTGGCGAACCCTTGGCCAAGCGGATTGGTCAGACCTCGGGTTG
>JBBDNX010000015.1:0-8783 GCA_040877345.1 Pirellulales bacterium | reverse complement strand
GGGGCCGCTCTGGATGCGTGGCGGCAAGGCAAGCCTCACCAGCGAGTCGAGACCGTAACGCCCCAGGTCGAGGTGCTCGATTCGGGCTGGAAGGAGGGCAAGCAGCTCGAGAGCTACCAAATCCTGGGCCCCGCCAGCGGCGACGATCAGAACAAGCGTTTTCGCGTCAAGCTCGAGTTTGCCGGCGGGGCGGCCGAGGAGGCCGTGTACGTAGTGGTCGGCAAGGAGCCGATCTGGGTCTTCCACAGCCGCGACTACCAGCAGGCGTCGGGCATGTAGGGTCGGCCGGGCCGGGGTTGAAATGGCCGGCTGGGCCAATCAGACTTGGTCCATCCGGTCGATCGCACCCCAGGGCTTTGCACGAGGCAGAGCTGCCGCCCCAAGCGCCGCATTGCGGCAGCGCCTGCCGATGAACCTTCCCGCTCGCCTGTTTGCCCTGGCCGCCGAGACCGCGGTCTACGGCGCGTCGTACGGATTCTTGAGTTACCTGATCCGTTCGCCCGTGCCCTTGGATCCCCAGCCGACCTGGGCACAGGTGACCGAAATCAGGAACCCCGTCGTCGATTGGGCACGCCGCAGCTATCCCCCCTGGTTTCTGCGTCGGTTGCTGCTGGAGGCCAAGATGCGGCAGGACCACGCGCTGGGGATCTCGGTCCACTACGACGTGAGCAACGAGTTCTACGAGTTGTTTCTCGACAAGCGATACATGTTCTATTCCTGCGCCGATTTTATTACGGGGCGCGAGACCCTGGAGGAGGCGCAGCAGAACAAGGCCGACTTCATCCTGAAACTGATCGATCCCAAGCCGGGCCAGGAGATTCTCGAGCTGGGCTGCGGCTGGGGCGCGATGCTCAAGCGGATCCACGAGGCCACCGGCGACAAGCAGCGCCTGCACGGCTGCACGCTCTCGCGGGAGCAGGTCGCCTACAACCACCAGCGGTACGGCTTCGACGTCGAGTACAAGAACTTCATCACCGCCGTCTATCCGGAGCAGGCTTACGACAAGATCTACTCGATCGGCGCCTGGGAGCACGTGCGGCCCAGTGAGGTGCCGGTGCTGTTGGGCAAGCTGCACGCGGCCCTGAAGCCGGGCGGGCGGCTGGTGCAGCATTTTTTTTGCCGGTTGCAGGAGAGGCTGCCGTCGGCGGCCGTGGTGAGCCAGATATTCTTTCCCGGCTCGATCAATTCGTCCTTGCGCTCTCATGCGCGGGCCAGCGAGCGGGCCGGCTTTCGCATCACGCACTCTTCGATTCACGACTACCGGCCCACGCTGCGTTGTTGGTTCGAGAACCTGGCCCGCCAGCGCGAGCGAGCCATCGAGCTGGTGGGCGTGCCGACGTACAATCGCTACCTGGTGTTCTTTCCCGCCTCCTGGCGCTACTTCGACGACATGACCGGCGTCGTCGTGCGGCTCGTGCTGGAAAAGTAGAACGGAATCTCATTCCGTTTATCGCTTGTTGCCCGATGAACGGAATGAATTCCGTTCTACTCGCCTGCTTTTTGGGCATATTCTGCCTGCGAAGGCGGCTCGAAACAGGCTTTTTGGCGGTTATTCCCGGCCCGAAGGCCCAAATCTATCAAGCGGGACGGCCTTTGGGCTCGATAAGGCCAAATGGTGAGCTTGCATGGCACGAGAGTTGCCACTCGTTCCGGCGGAACAGTCAGCTCGGGCGGGAAAGACACGTGGTTGACTGGAAGACTGCTGGGATTGACCAGAACTCTCGAATCGGATAACGACTTGGCGTTTCGTTGCGGCGCGCTCAGGGACTGAGCGCCCGCGGGTGATTCGACCTACCGCATTTGAAGCCGACATCCAGAGTTGGTCGCAGCCCCGCCGCGTCGTCAAACCGACCGGGCATGGAGGCTACCGATGTCGAGCCAAGTGTCGTACTGCCAGGCCCCCGCGGCCCGGCGAAAAATCTCCATCAGCCAGGCGGCCTGGTTGACCACCGGACTGGCCAGCCTCCTGGCGGCGGCCGGGGCCTGGTGGGACCATAGCCCTGCCGAGCCGTCACTCTATCGCTCCGCCGCAGCCGTCGCGCTGTTGGCCATGGCCGGCTGGCAATGGGGGCTCGCCCGCAAGGCTGGCGGGGCAAGCAGCCGCCACGGCGCCGCACGGACGCTGGCGGTCGAGAACAAGAATGCAGGCTGGAAGCCTACGCTACAAACCGACGCCGGCTGGAAGCCTACGCCACGGGGAATGATGTGCGCGCTGGCCGTCTCGTATGGGGCCTGTCTGGGGGTCGGAAACCAGCCGGGTGTGGAATGGATGTTCCTGGCCTGCTTTTCCTGCTCTTTCACAGCCGTGTTGCTCCATGCGTCAAGACGCCGACAACCGAGCCGGCGGTGGGGCGCGGCGCCGCGCCCTATGGAGCTAGTCGGAAACGGCGCTTGCTGGCTGGTAGCCGGCCTCATTCTTTGCGAGGCGGGCCTGCGATTGGCGGAGTCGCTCAGCGGGCAGCGTTGGGCGGCCGGCCAGGAAACTGGCTGGAGGGTCCAGGGTAGCGAGCAAAGCAAACGCAGAGCGACTGACAATCAGCGGGCCGGGCAATTCCGCGTGGCCGTGCTGGGAGACGCCCGCACGTTGACCAACAACGAGGGAACAAGTTGCCTGGCGCAGCTCGAGGACCGGTTGCCCGGCGTCGAGGTGTGCGCGTTTGCAGGGGGCAATCCGGGTGAACATGCCGCGGTAGTGGCCGAACAGGTGGAGCGTTTTCAACCCGACATCGTACTCACGTGCTTGTGGCTGGGTGATGACGTGCTGGAAAGGCTTTCGAAGACGGGGCCATTCGACTGGCGCGGTTTGCGCGTGGCCCGGCTGGCGGCGGCCTGGCTCGGCAGCGGCCCAGCGGCGAGCGATCAAGACATGAGACGGGCGGACGACTACGAGGCGTTTCTGCGGTCGATCTCGGGACAGTTGACCGTTTGCCGCACGCCGATCGCGGGCAACGACGAGCGGCGCTGGCGGGAAGCACTGGGGAACCTGTCGGAGCTGGTCGATCAGTGCCGCCGGCGCGACTTGCCGGTGGCGTTGGTGCTCGTGCCCAGCCAACTGCAGGTGAGCCCCTTGATCTGCGAGGCGCTGCGCCGACGGGCCGGGTACGAGTCGTCGCAGCTCGACCTGGAATTGCCGCAACGGCGGCTGTCACGCTTTGCCGATGAGCACCAGGTGCCGATGCTCGACCTGCTGCCCCACTTCCGGGCTTCGCGTGAAGAGGTCTTCCGCCGTAACCAAGGCGCGCTCAGCCAGCAGGGACACGACCTGGCCGGCGAGCTGATCGGCGGCTGGCTCCGCCAGCGCTATGCCGCGGGAGCAGAAACGCGGCAACGCGACAGCGCGGAAAAGGCCGAGACGCAAACGGCCACCGCCGTTGTGATGGCAGAGGGCTGATGGCGGAGGGCTGATGGCTGGTGACTCCCCGTCCGCCCTCTCAATCGGGCAGCACCGACGGGTTGGTCCTGATCGGACGGACGCGGACGTCGTCGAATGAGGCCTGGCCGGTGGCGCCGAACAAACCGATCCCCAACACGGCCAGGCGGGCTTCGCGCGGCACGTGGAAACGGGCCTGCTCGTGGGTCCATTCCAGGTCGCCGGACCAAGGGCCTAGCTCGTGCAGCCCGACCGCGGCCCGGTTCTCGTCGTAAAAGTGGACGATCACGCGGGCCAACTGGTCGGGCGTCTGGCCCGCCTCGACCCCCTCGGCCCGCACCCAAATAGCCACTTCCAACCGCGGCACGCGCCGGCCATCGATCCCAAAGGCTTGCAAGGCCCGGGCGGCCCGGCCGGGCAGGCGGTTTTCCATCGTCAGACAGTGCTCGCCTTGAGGCGCGTCGGGCTCGGGGCTGACGCCCGCTTGCCGCACGTAATACCAGCCGGGCGGTTGGTCGCTGCCCGGTAGAGTTTGCTCGAAGCCGCCGTTGACCAGGGCGGGCCTGAGCGGGTCGGGCTTCACCAGCCGCGCGCGCTCCGCCGCCCCAGTCATCGGCACGAACATCGTCGGCTCCAGCGCCTCGGCTTCCAGCTTGCCGCCCCGCTTGGTGTACCGGTACAGCGTCTGCTGGTAGCGCTCGCCGACCGGGATCACCAGGCGGCCCTGCTCGCTGAGCTGATCTACCAGCGGTTGCGGCACTTTCTCGGGCGAACAGGTGACGATGATCTTGTCGAACGGCGCCTGCTCGGCCCAACCGAGAAAGCCGTCGCCCACCCGGACGTGGACGTTCTTGTATCCCAGCCCGTCCAGCGTCGCTTCCGCGCGGCGCGCCAGGGGCTCGACAATCTCGATCGTGTAGACTTCGGCAACCAGGCCGGAGAGGACGGCGGCCTGGTACCCGCTGCCGGTGCCGATCTCGAGCACGCGGTCGCCGGGCCGCGGCTCGAGCTGCTCGGTCATGTAGGCCACCACGAACGGCGGCGAGATGGTTTGACCTTCGCCGATTGGCAGGGCCATGTCGTAATACGAATTGGCCCGCTGGTCGGCCGGGACGAACAGGTGCCTGGGCGTCGCCAGCATGGCCGCCAGCACCCGCGAGTCCTTGATGCCGGCGGCCGCGACGTCGTCGTCGACCATCCGCCGGCGGGCCGCCGCCCAGGACTCGTCGGACTGCCCGTCGGACTGCTCGCCCGACTGCGCGCCGGCGGTCGCCGGCAGCCAGCCGGCGCAGGCCGCCATGGCCAGCAGCACGGCCGCCGCGCCGCGCGCCAGGCGGCCGGCGGTGCGTGCTCGGTCACGCCCTGTTTCGGATGTCAGCGGCTCGACTCGGCTCGTCACGCTTCAGGCCATCTCCATCTGGTCGATGAACCCGCTCAGGCCGCGGGCGCGGATGGGGTGCTGCAGCTTGCGGACGGCCTTGGCCTCGATCTGCCGCACCCGCTCGCGGGTGACGGAGAAGATCTTGCCCACCTCCTCCAACGTATAAGAGTAGCCGTCGGCCAGGCCGTAACGCAAACGGAGGATCTCCCGCTCGCGGTAGTTGAGTCCGTCGAGCACGTCGGCTATCCGCTTTTTCAACAGCTCCTGGGTCATGTCGTGCAGCGGATCCTCGTCGCGGTGGTCTTCGACGAACTCGCCGAAGAAGCTATCGTCATGGTCCCCCACCGGCTGATCGAGCGAAAGAGGCTGGCGGGTCATCTTCAGCACGCAGCGCGTTTCCTCCAGCGTCAGCCCGGCGGCGGCGGCCGTCTCTTCGACGCTCGGCTCGCGGCCCGTCCGCTGCAGCAAGTCGCGGGTGACGGCCCGCACCCGGCCCATGGTTTCGATCATGTGGACCGGCAGCCGGATGGTGCGGCTCTGGTCGGCAATGGCCCGCGTGATGGCCTGCCGGATCCACCAGGTGGCATAGGTCGAGAACTTGTAGCCGCGGGCGTGCTCGAACTTGTCGACGGCCCGCATCAGTCCCGTGTTGCCCTCCTGGATCAGGTCCAGAAAGCTGAGGCCGCGGTTGCGATAGCGCTTGGCGATCGAGACGACCAGCCGCAGGTTGCCGCCGGACAGCACGCGTTTGGCGGCGTCGTAGTGTTTCTGGTAGTCGGCGGTGCGCCCTACGCGGGCCCGCAGCGTAGAGGGGCTCTCCAGCGTGATCCGCATCAGGTAGCGGAGCTCCTGCCGCAGCTCGGCCAGGCGCCCGGCGGCCGAACGGTCGCGGCGCAGCTCGGCCATCTGGGCGGTGAGGTTGTCCATCCGCTGCGAGATCTCGCGGAGCTTTTCCATCAGCGGCTGCAGGCGCTGCGTGCGCAGGTTGAGCTCCTCGACCAGCCGGACCGCCTTGTGCCGCCGCAGCACCAGCCGCCGCCAGGCCGCGCGCCGGTCGCGCATCCGCTGGCTCTTGCTGATGGCGGCCTTGAAGTCCTTGTGGTCCTGCCGCAGCAGGTGGTCGAGCGTCTTGAGGTTCGGCCCCATCAAGGCCATGATCTGTTTCTTCTCGACGGCGTCGGTGACCGAGACGTCGACGGTGCGGTCGAGGCGCAGCTCGCCGTCGCGGACTTTTTTCAAGAGCGTGACCGCGCCTTGCAGGATAAAATCGCTTCCCAACAGGCTCAGGCGGTACTTGCGGCGCGTGCGCTCGATCTGGGTGGCCGCCGCGATCTCTTCCTCGCGGGTCAACAAGGGGATCTCGCCCATTTGCATCAGGTAGATCCGCACCGGGTCTTCGATCCGGTCGTCGGCGCCGGTCGCCTCCGGCTCTTGTTCGTGCTCGAGTGGATCCAGCTCGTCGGCCTCGATCTCCAACTCGGCTTCGGGAAGCTCGGCCGGCGGCTCGACGACGTCGCCGGCTGGTTCGTCTTCGAACAAGAACTCGGGCACGTTCGGCTTGCCGTTGGTGGGCCGGCCTCGCCGCACGTGCGGCGCCGCGGGCGTGGGACGGTGCGACGCATGTTTGCGGCTGGCGGCTGCTCGCTTGGGGTGTTTCGACAAAGCTGGGTTCCTCGGGGTGATGCCGTGGTGCGTCTGGATGCGTGTCTGAGGGCGTGCGTGCGTAAAAAGCACTTCGAGTGCCAGCAAAAACAAGCGGGCCGCCGCCGCCGCGCTTAAGGCGTTTCGCAAGCTTCAGTTAGCGGCCGATCGGCAAGATCCTGGCAGCCGTCCGGGCGGCAGCGCGGCGTTGCATCCAGGCAACATGGGCAGCGCCCAGTGTTGAATCCCGGCAACGTGGGATGGACAGGAACTGCCCGCCCGCATGCTCCCGTCAGCCGCTTGACGTTGGCGGCGACAAGTACTCCAGGTGGTTTCGCATTGTATCACGGTCGAGAACGCCGTGCAAAAGCAGTAACGCCTGGATGAGTTGGCCGATGGAATACGAAGTCGCTGGGCACCATGCAATGCCGGCATGCTGAATTCCCGATTGGTGCAGCATGAGAAAGTCGGGGTCGAAGGTAACCATGACGCGTTGTTCAGTCGTGGCAAACTGCAATTGGTCCGGGTCCGGCAGCCCGCGCCTGCCGGCTTCCTCGACAGTCAAAACATCCACGCCGTGCAGGCGCAGTCCCTTAGCCACGGCATCGTAGAGATGCTCGTCGAAGTAGAACTGGATTGGTTCAGCCACTTCTTTCCCGCAGCTTCGAGGGGAAGCTGGCCTTTACCCGCTCGGCCCACTCATCGTCGTCCTGAAACTCATCTTCGATCTCTCGGCGGTTATCGAAGTAGTAGGCCAGCGCGGCGTGGACGTCGGCCAGTGCAATTCCGGGATACTGCTGAACGATTTCTTCAGGACACATCCCCCGCCGTTCGTGCAGCACGACGATGTCCATGACGCGGATGCGGTGACCAACGATGCAAGCCCGCCCACCGCAGACACCGGGATTTTTGCTGATATGTTGCTGGATGACGTTTTCCATCCCGTTGCCTCGCTGATAGCGGTTTCGCGGTTGTGAATTAGTTTGGCCCGTCTATCCATCGTACCGCGCCGGGATGGCCTCGCGTAGCGGCTCCCCGAACCGGTCGCGGTTTTTCGGGATAAGCAGTGGTTGCCCGCCCCTCGAAGCGCGGCCCAGTGCCGCCGCTGCCCCCAGTTGCTATGATGCTCGGCATGCCGCCCACCCCGGATCAAGCTGAATCGCTCCAGGACCTCAGCCGCCGGTACGCCGAGTGGGAGCGGCAGATCGCCTTGGGAGGCGGGGCGGCGGCCATCGAGCGGCAGCACGCCAAGGGCCGGCTGACGGCCCGCGAACGGATCGACCGCCTGATCGACGAGGGAAGCGGACTGTTCGAGCTGGGCCTGTGGGCCGGCTGGCAGATGTACGACGATGTCGGCGGCGCTCCGGCCGCCGGCGTGGTCTGCACCGTGGGCACGGTCGCCGGCCGCCGCCAGATGATCATCGCCAACGACGCCACGGTCAAGGCGGGGGCGTTCTTTCCGGCCACCACCAAGAAGGTCCTGCGGGCCCAGCGGATCGCCTTTCAGAACCGCCTGCCGCTGGTGTACCTGGTCGACTCGGCGGGCGCCTTTCTGCCCCTGCAGGAGGAGATCTTCCCGGACGAGGACGATTTCGGCCGCATCTTTCGCAACAACGCGGTCATCTCGGCCGCCGGCCTGGGACAAATGGCCGCCGTGATGGGCAACTGCGTCGCCGGCGGCGGCTACCTGCCCGTCCTGTGCGACAAGCTGCTGATGACCGAGGGGTCGGGCCTCTACCTGGCCGGCCCGGCCCTGGTCCGCAGTGCGATCGGACAGGACGTGTCCAGCGAGGAGCTGGGCGGGGCCCTGATGCACGCCCAGATCAGCGGGACGGTCGACTATCGCGAGCCCAACGACGAGGCCTGCCTTCTGCGCCTGCGGCGGCTGATCGACATGACGCCGCCGGAGCCGCAGCACCCCCCTGCCCCGTTCAACCGGGTGACGGCAGTCGGGCCGGCGCGCCCCGGCGACGAGCTGTACCGGATCGTCGGCACCAGCCCGCGACAGGAGTACGAGATCCGCCAGGTGCTGGAGTGCCTGGTCGATCGCGGCAGCTTCGACGAGTACAAGGCCGAGTACGGCCAGTCGATCGTCTGCGGCACGGCCCGCATCGGCGGCTTTGCGGTGGGTATCGTGGCGAACCAGCACCACCAGGTACGTCCGGCCGATGGGCCGATCCAGTTCGGCGGCGTGCTGTACGTCGACAGCGCGGAGAAGGCGGCCCGCTTCGTGATGGCGTCGAACCAGGAATGGCTGCCGCTGATCTTCTTGCAGGATGTGAACGGGTTCATGGTGGGCCGCGACAGCGAACGAGCGGGCATCATCAAGGCGGGGGCCAAGCTGGTCAACGCCATCGCCAACAGCCGCGTGCCGAAGCTGACGGTCATCGT
>JBBDNX010000014.1:0-8820 GCA_040877345.1 Pirellulales bacterium | reverse complement strand
GGAAGATCAGCACCTCACCCCGGGCGCTCCGGGCGCCCAGAGCCTTGGTCGGCGAAGCCCCCTGGCGCTTCTCGTGCCGGAAGACCCGCACCTGGGGGAAGCGCCGCTGCGCCTCTTGGACCGACAGGTCGCGGGAGGCGTCGTCGGCAATCACGATCTCGTAGTCCAGGCCGACGCACGTCTCGACACAGGAGTGGACCGTCTTCCAGAGGGACTCCCCCTCGTTATGAGCCGCGATGATGATACTGGCGCGCATAGGACGAGCAACCATTGCGCCGGTGGCTCGCTTCGATCTCGCTTCAAGAGATTTTAACGCGCCCCGCGCACGAAGCAAGGATCGTTCTCCGTCCTGCGATTTTTGTTCTCCCGCACACGTGGTTCGCGGCGCCGCTGGCCCGCACCGAGCGGCCAAGGCGGAGGGACGGCAGGTGGATCGGCAGTTGCTAGCAACTACGCGGAACTAAGGGCGCACCGCCGGTGGCGGCAAGAATCGGCTGGCGGGCCACTGGGCCGGATCAGCTCGTGGATTGGTTTAGGTTAGGCGGTACTTTAGGTCTTGGGTCTTGGAGCTTTGGTTCGAATGGAAAGGGCAAGCAAGGGGCGACGGTGGAATGGAGGCGGCACTGCTTCTCGGACTTCGGCGAGCTCAGTCGAGCCGTCCCGACACGTCGGGACCTCCAAGCAGTGGCACCCGGAGAGACGCGGCCGGCTCGAAGTTCACCAGAACTCTGGCGAGTCCTGCTACGGAAGAACGGAAGAAGATGCGGCCGGCTGGAAGTTCACCAGAACTCTGAGTCCTGCTACGGAAGAACGGAAGAAAGACGCGGCCGGCTCGAAGTTCACCAGAACTCTGGCGAGTCCTGCTACGGAAGAACGGAAGAAGATGTTCCCGCCGTACGGACGACGCTCAGAGGGCGGCGGCGGTCGCGGGATTTTTTTCCCCGCGGCTCTCGGCGCGGGAGGTGTCGATGACCAGATTCATGGTCACGCTCCAGCGGCCCTGGTCGTCGGGCTGCACGAGCCAGTGCGGCAACACGACGACCGACTGATGGACCAATTCGAAACCTCCCTCCGATTGACTCACCGTCTCGACCGGAAAGGTCCACAGGCCGCCGGGGCAGGATGATCGCAGCACCAACTCGATGCCGAGGTATTCATCCACCAGTCCCAGGGCGGCGACGTCGGCCAGGTCGAGCTGGCGGCCGAGCTGGCCCAAGCGGCGCTGGTCGCCGTCGTGAAAGTAACGGTCGTCGCAGCCGGCGGGCAACCCGGCAAAATTGAACTCGACGCCGAAGTGCAGCGGGCGGCCCGGCTGCAAACCTTCCAGGAGATAGGCGATCTCCAAGGCCGAGCTACCGGCGGCCAGCGTGATGCCCTTGGTGATCTTGAGCGGCTGATCGCAGGCCTGACCATGCCGGACAAGCTGGACCTGGATCCGCTGTGGATTGCGGCGCAAGCGGGCCTCGTAGGTTCCCAGGACAAAATCGCCGCGCTCGCGGGCCTGGCCGGAGGCGACCGCGGTGAGGTTGGCTTCGTTGTCGAAGAAGTGATCGAGCAGGCTCTTGCGGGGAAAGGCATCGTACTGGAGGCGCTGGTCGAGGTCCGGCTGCTTGAAGACGACCCGCTCGTGGATGCTGGCCACGTGGCCGTCCTGACCGGAGGCGCCGCTGAGCACTTTGCGGTGGTAGGCTTCGGGGCGGCGGGTGAGCGTGGCCAGCAGGTTGTGGCAGATGGTGCGGACGTCGAGCTCGTAGATCTGGCCGCCCCGGTAGGGGGAGATGAAGGCGGCCAGCTTATCGTTGGACAGGTAGACTTCCTGCCGGGCGTCGAGGTTGAAGTCGCCGGCGACGGCTTCGATCCAGGGTTGGGCCCGGCCGGCGGCCCGCTGGAGCAGGTTGTCGGCGGCGATCAGATTGCGATAGACGGCGTTGCGCAGATGGGGCAGGTAGATGCCGCCAAAAGCGCCGTGCCAGTAGCCGCAGTTGCACTGGCCCCGGTAGAGCTCCGTGCGGGCCGCCTCGACCAGCTCCGGTTCGTGCTCCGCTTCGACGGCCGCCTGGAGCTTGTTGCTGATCATGAGCATCCGGGAGTACATCTCGTCGCTTTCCGGATACTTGACCTTGAAGTTTCGCCAATAGCCGCCGCGAACGAATTGAGAGAGCGAAGGCCAGCGTGGGTCGTGCTCCAGCTCGTGCTTGAGGCGTTCGTACTCGATGAGTTGCTCGGCGGGGAGGGCCCACTCGGTCATCTCGCGGTAGCTGGAGTCGGGCAGGTAGATCTTGCCGGCCGGCGGCACATTGTCGACGGCCTCGGCGAGCGTGGTGATCTTGATCCAGTGTTCGTTGGCCACCAGCAGGTCGAAGAACCGCGCCAGCCAGCCATCGGTATAGACGTGCTTGTGCGTTTCGGGCCAGGTGCCGAACTTCTCGCCGTCGTCGCCGAAGACGACGACTGAGCCTGGATGCTCCGACGAGATCCAGCCGAGGTAGTCGATCGTTTCCTGCGGCGAAGCGAAGGGGATCAGGTACCGCAGCTTCTCGCTGCCGGGGAATACGGCCAGCAGTTGGCCGTTGTCCTCGGTAATGTAGTAGCCGTTGAGCTGCCGCTGCGTGAGACCGGCGTTCCTGAAGTGGAAATCGTCCAGCACGGTGTACTGGATGCCGGCCGTCGCCAGGTCGCTCGTCAGCGATTGCTCCCAGACCCGCTCTGGAATCCAGGCTCCGCGAACCTTGGTGTCGAGGCGGTTCTCCAGCCAGCGGGTGTAGGCGCGGATCTGCCCGACCCGGTCGCGGGGCGGGATCATCGAAAGGATGGGCTCGTAAAACGCGCCGCCGATGACTTCAATCCTTCCGGCGGCCACCAGCTCGGCGAGCCGGTCGATGTACTCGGGATGACGCTCGGCCATCCACTCCATCAGCGAGCCGCTGGTGTGCAGCGAGACTTTGAGCGTCGGATATCGCTCAAAAACGTCGAGGAACGGGCGATAGCTCTCCTGGTAGGCCTGCTCAAGAACCCCGGCGAAGTTCCCGATCGGCTGATGGTTGTGCAGCGCCAGCACAAAGCGAATCGTATGGGCCATGTTGCGTGAAGCCGGGGGATCTCGGGGATTTGCGTAGTTCAACCCGGCAAGCTGGTGCTCGCCGCCATCGCTTCCTTCGTCATCGTCGGCGCCAACGGACGGTCTTATTCAATCGGACCATCTGATTCCGGTCTAGCTTGTCAAGCATAGCGGCCTCACCTGGCCGGCAGGCTCCTGGATTCGTGCGACTCAATCTCGATGTCCCGCAGGAAGGCCGCGGCCTCCTCGGGAGGGACCGGATTGATGTAGAACCCGCTTCCCCACTCGAAGCCGGCCGTTTTGGTCAAGCGAGGAATGATTTCGATGTGCCAGTGATAGTGGGCCAGTTCCTGGCTGTCAAAGGGCCCGGTATGGATGATGTAATTGTAACTGGGGCGGTCCAGAGCGGCCTCGATGTTGGTGATGACCTGTTTCATGACGCGGGCCAGCTCTTCGACGCCGTTTTTCTGGATGTTCTCGTAATGGCTGGAGTGGAGCTTGGGGAGGATCCAGGTTTCGAAGGCAAACCGGCTGGCGAAGGGGCAGAAGGCGACGAAGCCGGGTGTGTCGAGGACGATCCGCTTTTCGGTGGCCAGCTCCTGCTGGATCATGTCGCAGAAGACGCAGCGGCCGCGATAGTTGTAGAACTCGAGCGATCCGGTCATTTCCTCCCAGACGTTGATCGGTACGATGGGAGTGACGATCAACTGGCTGTGGGTGTGTTCGAGCGAGGCGCCTGCGGCGGCGCCGACGTTTTTGAAGATCATGCCGTAGACCAGCCGGCGGTCTTTCTTGAGATCGACCATGCGGTCGCGATAGACCCAGAACACTTCGCGGAGGTTTTCCTCGGAGAGGTCGGCGGTGCTCAAGAGGTGCTTGGGCGACTCGATGATGACTTCGTGGGCGCCGACGCCGCGCATCATGTCGTAGATGCCTTCGCCCCGCTTGTTCAGCTCGCCCTCGATTTCCAGGGCGGGGAACTTGTTGGGGACGACGCGGACCCGCCAGCCCTGGCGGTTGGCGAGCGAGCCGGGGGGCCGATAGGCGATGATTTCGCCGGGGGTCTGGTCCTCATTGCCTTCGCAGAAGGGGCAGAACGACCCGCTGTGGAGTTGCGGAGTGCTCTCAAAGTTGTGGGGCCGCTTGGCACGGCTCTTGGCGACGATCACCCAGCGGCCGACGATCGGGTCTTTGCGTAGATCAGGCATAAGTTGAATATCGTTTCCATCGGTAAACAAGCAACGGCATCGGCGGGCCAGGGGGGAGCAAATGACGGGCCGCTCAGGCTTGCCACATAATCAGCTCGAACTCCGGTGAGGGGACCGAGATCTCGATGGCGCCTTCGTTGGGGACGCGCTCGAGCGATTGCTCCTGTTGAACCAGTTCCACGAAGAATTGCACGGGGTCGTCGGTGGACAGCGCCAGGCTGCCCAGGGGAATGGCGACCTCCAGGATCACGTCGGCGGCCGCCTGCACGCCCGATTCGCCCACGGGCACGTCGTTGTGATAGAGCTGGAGGATCGGCTCCTGCCAGTTGGGGTGCGAGATCAACAGCTCGAAGCCGGCCGGCTGGAAGAACGAGATCCGCAAGACGTCAATATCGGCCAGCCGCTCTCGCGCGGTGCCGTTTCTGGCATCGAACCGCAGCAGCAGCCGCTCGGTGTCGAAGCCGAAGTGCAACTCGGCCAGGCGCCCCTCCTGGGCCATGGTCATGGTGCCGCGGGCGGCGCCGACCGCGTAATGGCCGGCGTTGATCCACTCGAAATAGGTCCGGCGTCCGTCCACCTTGACGTTCAAGAGTCCGGAGGGCTTGGTGTGCAGGTGGGCATGGCGATGGCCCTGGCTGATGGGGCGGGCCAATTCGCTGGGCGGTTCGTCGCCCAAGAGGGCGTAAATGTTCTGCAGGTGTTTGCGGAACAGCCGGTCGAAGAGGGCATCCTGGGCACTGGTGTGCGAATCGCCGAACCACCAGAACCAGTCGCTGCCCTCGGCGATGTAGAGTTCGGTCCAGGCCCGCTCGAGGGCGTCGGCCGGCTTCTCGCCCGACTCCGTGGCGCGGACCAGGTACTCACGCGTCTGGAACAAGAGATCCCAGGCGCGGTTGCACTCCGGGTGACCGATCCAGATGCCGAAGTTGTGTTGGATCCAGCTTCCCGGAAAGAGGTGGCCCAGCTTGTCGCTGGCGGGGTGCCGTTCGAGGTACTCGCCCACGCGGACCGGCTTGATCTTGGGATGGGCGGTCAGGCGGCGGTACAAGGTCCGCAAAAAATCGACGCCGGCGTTGGGGTAGTACTCCCAGCAGTTCTCTCCGTCGAGGATGATGCTGACCAGCGTGGGGCGGTGGCCCACGTTGCCCGTAGTGGCCCGGCCGATCGCCTCCAGCTTGCCGACAAAGTCGTCGACGGCGTGCTGCGCCTCGTAGCGCTGGTAATGGAAGCCGATCTGGTCGCTCATGGCGTGATCGCGAAAGATCATCTGCAGCGGATGGCCCTTTTCCTCGACGCGCCAGGGACGGTAGAGCATCTCCGGGTTCCGCAAGAAGCCCTGGGCGTCGCGCGATACCCAGCCCTCGGTCGACGCGGAGAGGATTTCCTCGTCGGTGGCCATCCATTGGATGCCGGCGGCGGCCAGGGCCGGAATCATGGCCTGGCACACCGAGCCCTCCGAAGGCCACATGCCACGGGGCTTGTGGCCGAAGAGCCGCTCGTGATAGGCGACGGCCAGCCGTACCTGCTCGGCCCCGTCTTCGCGGTAGGGATCGAGGTGCCTGGGAAGATTCACGTCGGGCATGGCCTGCCGGGCCAGCCGCTTATCCCAGAGCAAGGGGAGGATCGGATGATAAAAGGGGGTGGTAGTCAGCTCGATCTGGCCGCGATCGGCCAGCTCGCAATGCAGCGGCACCACCTGCCGCAACAACCCCATTTGCTTCTCGAGCAGCCACTGTTTCTGCCCCTCGGTCCAGTGGCGCCCCTGCTTGCGGAATTCGGCCAGCTCCGGATCGACCTCGAATGCCAGGGGGTGCATCCAGGTCAGGTTCGACCAGCATTGCAGGTCGACGATGTCTCGCTTGGTAAAGCGCTTGGCGGCGCGGCTGGCCGGATCGATCGAGAGGCCTCGCTTCTGATACAGCTCGTGATACCGCGGGTAAGGGCGGATCATGTGGTCGGGATGGACCATGAAGAAGTTGTCGAGCAGGTAGGTCATGTCCTGCTCCGACAAGCCGTCGGCGGGCAGCCGTGAAACCCGCAGATGCGTGTCCTCGTGGCCTTCGTCGGTATAGGCGAGCAATTGGGCCAGCAGGCTGGGGACGAGGTTGACGGTGGCGTGGAACTGGGGGACCTCCTTGAGCAACATGGCCATGCCCCAGTAGTCCTTGGTGCCGTGCAAACGGACCCAGGGCATGACGTTCTCGCCGTTGACGTCGTCCGGATAGTAAGGCTGGTGCTGGTGCCAGAGGATGGCCAGCGCTATGTCGTGCATTCCAGGTTCCTTCCGTTGGACGGCAACCTCAACGATCTCCTCGGTCCGCCAGCCAGCAGTCGGGGTCAACGCGCCGCAGGCGGACCGGCCACCTGCCGCCGGCTGCTCGTGGCGCGGGCGATGGTCCGCTTGTACAAGCTGACATATTGTTGCGCGCTTTTGGCCCAAGACCAGTCCTGCCGCATGCCGGTTTCCACGAGACGCGGCCAGGCTTCGGGTTGATTGTAGGCATCCAGGGCCCGCCGCAGCGTCTCGGCCAGAGCCAGCGTCTCATATTCCCGGAAGCTAAAGCCGGTGGCGGTGCCGTCGGCCAGCGTCTCGCGGGTGGCATCGACTACCGTGTCGGCCAGGCCTCCGGTGGCCCGCACGACCGGGACGCAGCCGTACTTCAGGCTGTAGAGCTGGCTCAGACCGCAGGGCTCGAAGCGGCTGGGCATCAAGAACATGTCGGCCCCCCCCTCGATGCGGTGCGCCAGCTCTTCGGAAAACATGAGCCGGGCGGCCAGCTTCTGGCCGAACCGTTCGGACAGGGTGGTGAACAGTTGGTGGTACTTTGGCTCGCCCATGCCAAGGATGGCCCATTGCACCTCGGCCGAACGGACCCAGTCCTGCACGACCCCCGCCACAAGGTCGAGCCCTTTCTGGTCGGTCAACCGCCCCACCAGGCCCACCAACGGCACCCGCGGTTGCACGGGCAGGCCCAACTCGGCTTGCAGGGCCGCCTTGCAGGCCGCCTTGCCCCGGGCGAAGGTGGCCGCATCGTACCTGGCGGGCAAGTGCCGGTCGATGGCCGGATTCCAGACATCGTAGTCGACGCCGTTGATGATTCCGGAGAGGACTTCGCGGCGCTGCTGCAGCACTCCTTCGAGGCCGCAGCCCAGCGGGGCGCTTTGAATCTCTTCGGCGTAGCGCGGACTGACGGTATTGATGGAGTCGGCGAAGACCAGGCCGGTCTTCATCAGGTTGAGCTTGCCGTAGAACTCCATCTGGTGCCAGTTGAAGTACTTCCAGTCCAGGCCGGTCAGCAGCATGTCCCAATGCCAGAAGACTCCCTGGAAGGCCAGGTTGTGGATGGTCAACAGCGAAGCGATGCCTTCATAGCCGGGCACGCCGCGGTACTCGGCCTTGAGGTAGGCCGGCACCAGACCGGTTTGCCAGTCGTTGGCGTGCAGGATGTCGATGTCCAGGTGGAGCAAACGGACCGCTTCGAGGACCGAGCGGCAGAAGAAGACGAACCGCTCGCAGTTGTCGACATAGTCGACGCCGCCGCTGCCGTAGAGATCGGCGCGCTGGTAGTAGTCGTCCTGCCGCACCAGGTAGACGGGCACCTGGCTGCCCGGCAACTTGCTCTTGAGCAGCGTTCCCTCGACCATCTTGCTGCCGATGGGGATCGACAGTTCGACGCCGGTGGGCTCGATCGGTTGGCCGCAGGTCATGGCCTGGCTGTAGGCCGGCAACATGACCACCGGCGCGTGGCCGAGTCGGGCCAATTGGACCGGCAGGGCGGCCGCCACGTCGGCCAGACCGCCGGTCTTGGCGAACGGCACGGCCTCGCTGGTTGCCAGAAGGATATTCATGCTGGGGTCTCCTGACGTCTGGTCCCTGCTGGCAAGTTGCCTCGCGAGGAACCCACTTGGGGGCAGGTTCCAAGCCGCTTCGGCCCGTTATCGAGCTTCCGCGCCGGGCGACGGAGGATGCCGCGAGAGTACCAAAAAAGCGCTCAAAATGAAACCCGAGGCCGGCTTACGGCATTGCGGAGGAAAGTTTTGCCCAGCTTGGCCCTTCTGCCTTATCGGAACAATCGGGCATCCGGGCTAAGCTGGATCAGCTTTTCCGCGGGCGGCAGGAAGGAAGGCAGAAGGCAGAAGGCAGAAGGAGGAAGGCAGAAGGAGGAAGCAGGGGGGGCGTTGTGCCGGGACAACACTGCTGGGCAAGCCAGCAGTGGCACCGACGAAGAGACGCGTGGCTCGGCAGGTGAGACGGAGGCGCGGTCGCATCATGCTGGTAAGCGATCGTCGTCGAGCGTGTTTGTTGCGACCGATTCACAGTTAAGCGCTTCCGAGTGAGCGCGCCGGTGCGCGCGATTGGTTTGATTCATTTTGGTACCAAGAGTGCGACTTGCCTCGGGCGTGATCGCCCGCTACTCTCGCAGCGGGACAAACAATTCGAATCGCGCCGGAGAACAACTCATGCAAGGCAACACCAAAATCATTGACGCGCTGAACAGTGGTTTGACCATCGAGCTGACCGCGATCAACCAGTATTTCGTGCAGGCGAAGATG
>JBBDNX010000013.1:5082-8821 GCA_040877345.1 Pirellulales bacterium | reverse complement strand
GGTTCTGGTCCAGTGCGGGGCGAAAGTATTTTTTGTCGGGGGGGGGTTACAAGGCGGGGCGGTCCAGGGCGGTTGCTCCTGCCTCTAAACGAGGCGGTAGAACCTCACGGCATTGTCGTGGAACAGCTTCCGTTGCTCGTCGCGGCCGCGGTCGGCCACGATCGCCCGCAGCGCCTCGACCCATTGGCCCAGCGAGGCGGCCAGGGTGCAGACCGGCCAGTCGCCGCCGAACACCACCCGCTCAGGGCCGAAACAATCGAGCGTGTGATTGATAATCGGAGCCAGGTTGTCCAGCGACCACTGGCCCCCGGCCCCTGAGGCGATAATGCCCGAGATTTTGGCGATCACGTTCTTGCGGCCGGCCAGTGCCTCGATGTCGCGGCGCCAGGCGGACAGGTCGTCTGCGAGCACGCTGGCATTTCCACAGTGGTCGAGGACAAAACGCGTGTCGGGGCACGCATCGACCAGCTTAACGCCGTCGGCCAGCTCGGCGGACCGCATGCACAGATCGAAGCTCCAGCCCTGCTCGCCCAGCAGCCGGACTCCGGCCACGAACGCCTCCTGGAGGCAGAACCCGGCCGGCGTCTCGGGCCCATGCAGCACCTGGCGAATGCCGCGCAGGCAGGGGTTGTCCTTGTGCCGGGCCAGGTACTGGGCAAACTTTTCGTCCGCCGGACGCCCCGAAACCACGGCCGCCGCCATCGGATTATCGCCGGCCTGGCAGAGCCGGGCGACGTACTCGATTTCGGCATCGTGCTGGGCGGGATCGACATCCACCTCCATATAGACCGTCTTGACCACTCCGAGCCCCTGGCTGGCCTGGAGGTAGTCGCTCATCAAAAAGCTTCGTGCCAGCGTACCGGCGCCCTTGACCCATGGCAGGCGGAACTGCGACAGGTCCCAAAGATGCTGGTGCGTATCGACGATCGGCACGGGCTCGCTCCTCGGTTGTTCGGCTGCCCCCAGACGCTCAGTCAGCCAGCCCGACGGTGTCGAGGCGGCGGCAGCAGCGGCAGCCATGCTGCCCGCACCCACGAGGAACTGTCGGCGGTTTTCGGCGTTCGGCATGGCAGTTCCCAGTTGGCGAAATAGTTTTCAGCTTCAGCAAAGAAGGCAAGACAGTCCCAAAACCGCGGCCCTGATGGTTACCTGCCCGAACCCCGGCCAGCGCTATATATTAAGGCTCTCCGCACCGCATTTCAAAGCGCTGCGTCCTTCCTTCTGCCTTCTCCCTCGCCGGTCACCTGCCTTTCTCCTTCTTCCTTCCTCGGTTAGGATAACGGCTTGGAATGCGGCTGAAGGCACAAGCACTCACCAAGACACCGCCCACACGCGCTGGATGGAACGCACGCTGTACATCGAGACCGTCGGCTGCCAGATGAACATGCTCGACAGCGAGCTGGTCGTGGCCAGTCTGCGGAGTCAAGGGTACCGGCTGGTGCACTCCGCCGAGCAGGCCGACACCGTGCTGTTCAATACGTGCAGCGTCCGGCAGCATGCCGAAGACAAGATCTACAGTGCCCTGGGCCGCTTGAAGCAGGCCAAGCGGAAGCACCCGCAGAAGATCATCGGTGTGCTGGGCTGCATGGCGCAGAAGGACCAGAAGCTCGTCTTCGAGCGGGCGCCGTACGTGGACCTGGTGGTCGGGCCCGGCCAGTTGCACCGCATCGCCGAGCTGCTGGCCGAGGTGGCCGCCGGCTCCGGATCCCGGCTCGAAGTCAGCCTCGATCGCCGCAGCGGCAGCCGGGCCGAGATCGAGCAGAGCTTTGAAAGCTACGACCCGCTGCGCGACGAGCAGATGCGGCCCAGCCGCTGGCAGGCCTTCGTGCGGGTGATGATCGGCTGCGACAAGTTCTGCACCTACTGCATCGTGCCCAGCGTGCGCGGGCCCGAGCAAAGCCGGCCGGCCGCGCAGATCGAGGCCGAGGTGCGCAAGCTGGCCGCCGAGGGGTGCCGTGAGATCACCTTGCTGGGCCAGACGGTCAACAGCTATCGGCACACCGCCGGCGGCAGGACCACCCGGCTTTCGGACCTCATCGAGCGGCTGCACGCCATCGAGGGGATCGACCGCATCAAGTTCGTGACCAACTTTCCCAAGGACATGACCGACGACCTGCTGGAGGCAGTACGCGATTTGCCCAAGTGTTCGCCGTACCTGCACGTGCCCGCGCAGAGCGGTTCGGACGACGTGCTGCGGAGAATGAAACGCGGCTACACGGTCGGCGAGTATCGCGAAATGCTGGCCCGGATCCGGCAGACGGTTCCGGCGGCCGCCGTGACCAGCGACTGGATCGTCGGCTTCCCCGCTGAGACGGAAGAGGATTTCCAGGCCACCGCCCAACTGCTGCGCGAGGGGCGATTCAAGAACAGCTTCGTCTTCAAGTACAGCCCGCGGCCCGGAACCAAGGCCTTCGAGCGGCTGCCCGACGACGTCCCCGAAGCGGTTAAACGCAGCCGCAACCAGCACCTGCTGGCCCTGCAAACCCAGATCAGCGAAGAGGACAACCAGGCCTTCCTGGGCCGTGAAGTCGAAGTGCTGGTGGAAGGGCCCAGCAAATCGAGCCAGAAGCACCAGGCCGAGAGCGACGTGCTGCAATTGACCGGGCGCACGGCTTGCGACCGGATTGCGGTCTTCGAGGGCAACCGGCGGCTGAGCGGCCAGTTTGTCAAGTTGCGCGTCTACGACGCAACCGCCTTCACGCTCTTCGCCAGCGTGGTGACGGCCGAAGTGGGCCCTGAAGTGTACAGCCTGTAGCGGCCGGCAGCGCGGGTGGACCGGAAAACTGTCTGATGCAGATCGATGAACTGCGCCGCTACCTGGACGACCAACGCGAGGCAGAAGGCTGGCTGCGCGGCTGGGGCCTGGTCGACGTGCGGCGAGCGCACGGCAACCTCGTCCGGATGGCCACCGCGGGCCTAACGCTCGACTTGATGAGCGTGATCGCCGACTCGCTGGCAAGGTTCCTGCCCCGCTCGAGCGATCCGGACATGGCGCTGAACAACCTGGACCGCTTCGTGGCCGCGGCCCGCAACCCGCTCTCGCTGGGTTCGCTGTTCGAACGCGATCCGCAATCGCTGGCGATCCTGTTGCAGATTTTTTCGACCAGCCAGCACTTCAGCGATCTGTTGATCACCGATCCCGAGAGCTACGACCTGCTGCGGATGACCGAGGGGCAGCCGGTGGCCCGCGAGCTGCTCGTCGAGGAGTTGGCCGGCGAGGTGGAGGCCCTGGCCGACGTTTCGGCGGTCCGGGCGGCGCTGCGCCGCTTTAAACGGCGGGAGACGCTGCGCATCTCGTACGGCGACATCATCCGGGGCCAGCACCTTCAGACCGTGACCTCGCAGATCTCCTACCTGGCCGACGCCATCGTCGACTCGGCCATCCGTTTCGCCCGCCGCGAGCTGGAAACCAAGCGCGGAGTGCCGCGCCGAGCGGACGCCGGGCGGGCCCGCTTCGTGGCCCTGGGCATGGGAAAGCTGGGCGGAGAAGAGCTCAACTACTCCAGCGACATCGACCTGGTGTTCCTCTACGACGCGGACGGCGGCACCGACGGCGCGCGGCCGATTGCCAACTGCGAGTTCTTCGACCGGCTCGTCCGCGAGGTGGTCAAGCTGCTCACCGAGCCCACCGAAATGGGATACGCCTACCGGGTGGACCTCCGGCTGCGGCCCGAGGGAGAGCGCGGGCCGGTCGTGCACAGCCTCGAGGCGGCCATGGCCTATTACGACCTGATGGGCC
>JBBDNX010000013.1:0-5072 GCA_040877345.1 Pirellulales bacterium | reverse complement strand
GATGGGCCGCACCTGGGAACGCCAGGCCTACGTCAAGGCCAGGCCGATCGCCGGCGACCTGGAGCTGGGGCGCGAGTTTCTGGCGCACCTGGAGCCCTGGATTTATCGCCGCTATTTGAGCCTGGCCGACATCACGGGCATCAAGGCGCTCAAGCGCCGCATCGAGCAGCGGGCCCAATCGGTGGGGGGCGAAGCGCGCGACGTGAAGACGGGCCGCGGCGGAATCCGCGACGTCGAGTTCGTGATCCAGTTCCTGCAGTTGCTCAATGGGGGGGACCTGCCGCAGTTGCGGACCGGCAACACGCTGGAAGCGATCGCCAGCCTGGAAGCCACCGGCTGCCTGACGCACCAGGAGCGCACGCTGCTGGAGGAGAATTACGGTTTCTTGCGAAAGATCGAGCACCGGCTGCAGATCATGTTCGACCTGCAGACACACCTGCTGCCCCACGAGCCCGGCGAACTGCGCAAGCTGGCCATCCGCATGGGCTATGGCGACGGCGCGCCGGCCAAGGCGCTGGCCGGGTTCGAGTCGGACTATCAAGGCAAGACGGCCTTGAACCGCAAAATCCTCGACCATCTTTTGCACGACGCCTTCGGCGACGACGCCGAGATCGAACCGGAGGTCGACCTGGTGCTCGACCCCTCGCCCCCGCCCGAGCGGATCGCCGAAGTGTTAGGCCGATACCCGTTTCGCGACATCCCGCTGGCTTATCAGAACCTGATGGCACTGGCCACCGAGCGGATCCGCTTTCTGTCCACTCGTCGCTGCCGGCATTTTCTGGCTTCGATCGCGCCCCGGCTGCTGAAGGCCATCGCGGCCACGCCCGACCCCGATTCGACGCTCGTCAACCTGGAGAAAGTCAGCGATTCGCTGGGCGGCAAGGGCGTGCTGTGGGAGTTGTTCAGCTTCAACCCCCCCTCGATGAGCCTGTACGTCGAGTTGTGCGCCTTCAGCCCTTTCCTGTCGGGCATCCTGACCAGCAACCCGGGCATGATCGACGAGCTGATGGACAGCCTGGTGCTGAACAAGCTCCCCAGCCGCCAGGATCTGGACCAGACGCTGGACGAGCTGGCGCACGCGGCCGAGGACCTCGACCCCATTCTTCACAGCTTCAAGAACACGCAGCAACTGCGGGTCGGCGTGCGCGACATCCTGGGCAAGGAGGACATCCAGGCCACCACCGGTGCGTTGTCCGACATCGCCGAGACCTGCCTGGCACGGATCGCCCAGACGCAGTACGAGGTGCTCGTGGGCAAGCTCGGCCGGCCGACCATCGGCGAAGGGCCGCGGGCAGGCGAGCCGTGCGCGCTGGCGGTGCTGGCACTGGGCAAGCTCGGCGGGCGCGAGCTGAGCTACCACAGCGACCTGGACCTGGTGTTCCTCTACGAAGCGGATGGGCCGACCGTGCCCCTGCGGCGTTCGCGGGGCACGCCCACCAACAACCAGCACTTCTTCAGCGAGCTGGGGCAGCGGATCATCAAGGTGGCCAATCGGCTGGGTCCGTATGGCAAGCTGTATGAAGTCGATCCGCGGCTGCGCCCCACCGGCAAAAGCGGGGCCTTGGCCACCACCTTCCAGGAGCTCGCCCGTTACTTTGCCGAAGGGCAGGCCCAGCTCTGGGAGCGGCAGGCCCTCACCAGGGCCAGGCTGGCCATTGCAGCGCCGGCCGAGACCATGCCCGATCTGCGGCAGTCGGTGGAGCAGCTCCTGGCCCGCTCGGCCTACGACCACCCCTGGCAGCCGGCCGACGCCGCGGCCATCCGCGAGATGCGAGGCCGGATGGAGGCCGGCGCCTCGGCGAACAATATCAAGCGCGGTCCCGGTGGCATTGTCGATATCGAGTTTCTCGTACAGATGCTTCAGCTCAAGCGTGGCCGCGAGAACCCCGACCTGCGGACGCCCAACACGCTTGCGGCCTTGTCGGCGCTGCAGAAGGCGGGGCACCTGGCCGGCGGCGACTTCGAGCTGTTCACCCGCGGCTACCGCTTTCTGCGTTCGATCGAAGCCCGCTTGCGGCTGATGAACACCACCAGCCGCAACGATCTGCCCGACGATCGCTTGGAATTGGCCAAGCTGGCCAGGGCCATGAACTATGCGGACGAGGGTCAATTGCTGGCTGCCGTCCGCGACATCGCAAGGCAGAACCGGGAGCGATTCGAGCATTATTTCAGGACAGGCTGAAAGCTGGGGGCTGGAAGCTGATGGAGGGCCGCAACTGCCGTCTACTGCTGTGTGAGATCTCAAAAAGAACACTGTTTCGAGGTGCACAATGAAAACGTGGTGCTTGCTTCTGATCGGCGTCAGCCTGGGCATCTTTTCGCTGGCGGCAGTCGCGGCCGATTGGCCGCAGTGGCGCGGGCCCCTGCGCAACGGGATCTCGGGGGAGACCGGCCTGCTTCGAGAGTGGCCCGAGGGCGGGCCGAAGCTGGTTTGGCAAGTGACCCAGATCGGCTCGGGATACTCGACTCCGGCCGTAGTCGGTGATCGCCTCTACCTGTTGAGCAACGAGGGTACCGACGACGAGTTCGTCCAAGCGCTCGACGCCAAAGACGGCAGCCAGGTTTGGTCCACGCGCATCGGCAAGGTCGGCAATCCGGACCAGAACCCGCCGTACCCCGGTGCTCGATCGACGCCGACGGTCGACGGCAAGCTGATGTATGCCCTCGGCTCCGACGGCGACCTGGCCTGCCTTGAGACGAGCTCCGGCCAGATCCAGTGGCAAGAAAACCTTCGCACCCAGTTCGGCGGCCAGCCCGGCGTCTGGGCCTACGCGGAGTCGCCGCTGGTCGATGGCGAAGTACTCGTCTGCACCCCCGGCGGCGCCGAGGCGACCATGGTCGCGCTGGACAAGAACACCGGCGACCTGATCTGGAAGTGTGCGGTGCCGGGCGGAGACCAGGCAGGCTATGCCTCAATTGTCATCGTCGAGTCCGGCGGTGTGAAGCAGTACGTCCAGTTCATGCAAAAGGGCCTGGTGGGCGTGGATGCGGCCGGCGGCGAGTTCCTCTGGCGCTACGACAGGACCGCCGAGGGGAGCCCGGCCAACATACCGACCCCCGTGGCCCGCGACGGATACGTTTACAGCGCCGCGGGCCGCAGCGGAGGCGGCCTGGTCAAGCTGAACGTCGACCAAGCGAAAGTCGAAGCCCAGGAGGTTTACTTCGACCCGAAGCTGCCCACCAGCCTCGGCGGAGCGGTGCTCGTGGGGGACCACTTGTACGGAACCACCGGGCAGGGCCTGGTCTGCGCCGACTTCATCACGGGCGAATTGAAATGGCAGGATCGCGCTATCGGCCCCGGCTCGCTCTGCTATGCCGACGGCCGCCTCTACATCCACGGCGAGAACGGCGACGTGGCGTTGGTGGAGGCCACACCGGAGGCCTATCGCGAGCTGGGCCGCTTGACGCTGCCCGATCAGCCCGATCGCGGCCGCTCGCGGGCCTGGTCGCACCCCGTGATCGCCAATGGCCGTCTCATAATCCGCGACCTCGACACCCTCTGGATGTACGATATCCGCGGGAATCGCTAGGAGTGGATGCGCGGCTGGCAGCGCGGGTCGTGGATTGTAGACGTGCAAAACCGCTGCCAAGGACGTACAATTGTTCACCAAGGCAGTGGAGGGCGCGCAGAACGGCTGCGGATCCAGCGATCGAAGGGATGACGGTCATGTTGACGAGGAAGCAATACGCCAAGCCGCCTCTTCTGGAAGTGTTCTGCGAGTTCTTCTTCGATCTTGAAGAAGATCCCTCCTGGGACGGTTTTCTGGTACCCCGCTTCTTCGAGGCTATTGAGGCTGATTTCCCGAGCCGAAAGCACCTTCAGGCGTTCGGGGTACAGCTTCGATTGGATGAGGGTGGCCAAGTTGGCGTTGAGCGGAAAGGGTCCCCGACGCCACGTCACCGGTTCGAGTCGCATGACGGCAAGACGCTGGTACAAGTCGGTGAGAATCTGTTGGTTGTCAACCAGCTACCGCCATATTACGGGTGGGAAAGATTTGCGCCCCGTGTCATCGACTGCTGGCAAAAGTACAGCTCAGTGTGGCAGCCAAAGCGCATCAGCCGGCTTGCGCTGCACTATATCGACAAGATTGACATCCCCGATCGCCAGGTTCGCCTGGAGAATTATTTCAACCTGTACCCGACCATTCCCCAAGTAGTCGACAAGCCGATGGCCAATTTGGCGATGGCATTCGAGGTAACGGGAGATCAGGACGGCGACGTGCTGGTCGCGTCGTTCCGCCAACTTGCATCGGCAGATCCCACGATGTCATCGTTCCTGTTTCAGTGGGATTACGTGAGTGGGGGCGAGATCGAATCCACGCCGGAAGCAGTCGGCTCGTGGCTTGCCGCGGCGCATACCTTGATGAGCACTTATTTCCGAGCCACGATGACGGAGGAGTGCGAGAAGTTGTTTCAACCTGCGGGCGAGGCAGATGAGCACAGTCATCCAAAGAACTCGTAGGTCCGATGTATTGGATCGCCAACGGCTGGCAAAAGTGTCGAGCCCCGGCGCGGCCGGCCATTACGCCACGTTGGCGCGGTCCTTTACCGGTGTAGACCTCGTCTTCGGACAAGGGGATTCCCTTGTGGTCATGGAGTTGAAAGCGACGGCCCACCGACAGTTTGACCTGCCTGCGCTGTCTCGCTTTCTGGTTGGCGGTTTCGGCGCGGCCGTCAGCACGACTCTGCTGCTTCTGGACCGGATCGAAGTTCCTGGGCAGCCGGCGTTTCCGTTGCGGCAAACGTTGACCGTCACGTTGAACCGCAACGGGGCCGACGTGATTGCCAACGTAACCGAGACGATGGGCACGATAAAGCTGCAGGGGCGGGGAGCGACGACCAGCGACGCATTGGAAGACTTGGGTCGGCGGCTCTACCAGTTGGTGCGCGAGAACCGCGAGGTTCCGCCTCACGACCGCACGGAGCTGCAAGAGCGTGGCTGCGCCGCCCTGGAGCATCTCATCGACTGGGAGGCGTACTGGCAAGAGAATCCGCTGCAGCAGCCGTTTTGGGGCCGGATTGAAGGTGCGGCTCCCGATGGAATCCGTATCCACTGGCTGATAGGACCAGGT
>JBBDNX010000012.1:0-1643 GCA_040877345.1 Pirellulales bacterium | reverse complement strand
AGCGACAGGATCTTCCGCTCGCCTGGAATTTCCACCCGCACGTAACGACCCTTGGGGGCGGCCTGGCCGAGCGGCAGCGCGCTGACCCGCAGCTCGTTGAGCACAAAGTTGCCGGCGTCGGCCTGCCGCCCCGGCCCACCCTTGGGTAAGCTATCGTGCGGCAGCGCTTCCAGCCTGACTGCCGTAATGGCCTGTTGCGCCGTCTCGGCAACCACGGTGTAAGTGTCCGTGGCCTGGCCTTCGCCGCCGGCCAAGAGTGAATGATCGTCCAGCTTCTCGAGCACCGCGCCGGCGGCATGGAACGAAATGGGAGCCAGCATTTCCCACCGCGTCGGAGCCGCGACGAGCCCCTGCTCCCAGGCCGCCTGCGCGGACGCCAATTCGGGCGTGGGCGTTTCGAGCTGCCGCTCCAGCGCGGCGACCTCGGCCTCGAGCCGAGCGAGCTGGTGTTGCTGGTCGCGCGTCGGCGTCGGGATCCTCGGCTGCTCGTCGCCGCGGTCGGCGTCTTCGGTCTGGTTGAAGAAAGCGTAGAGCTGGTAGTACTCGCGCTGCGTCAGCGGGTCGAACTTATGGCTATGACACTTGGCGCAGCCGGCGGTCACCCCCATCCAGACCTGCATCGTGGTTTCGATGCGGTCCTTGACGGCGGCCACGCGAAACTCTTCGTCGTCGGTGCCCCCCTCGTCGTTGCTCATCGTGTTGCGATGGAAGGCAGTCGCCAGCATCTGGTCAGGCGTCGGCGATGGCAGCAGGTCGCCGGCCAACTGTTCGATGGTGAACTGGTCGTACGGCAGGTTGCGGTTGAAGGCCTCGATGACCCAATCGCGGTAGCGCCAGATGGTGCGCAGCGGATCCGAGCCGTAGCCCTTGCTGTCGGCGTACCGGGCCAAGTCGAGCCACATCCGGGCCCAGCGCTCGCCATAGGCCGGGTCGGCCAGCAGGCGGTCGACCAGCCGCTCGTAGGCGTCGGACCGCGTGTCGCCGATAAACGCGTCGACTTCCTCCGGCGACGGGGGCAAACCGATCAGGTCCAGGTAGACCCGCCGGACGAGCATGTGCCGGTCCGCTTCCGCCGAGGGAGCCAACCCTTCGCGATCCAGGGCGGAGAGCACGAAGTGGTCGATGCCGTTTTTGGGCCAATCCGGGCGGCTGACTTCGGGGAGGGGATGGTCGGCGGCCTTGCGCCAGGCCCAGTGAGTCGGCTCGGCGGCCACGGCCACGTCGGTCGGCTCGGGCCACTCGGCGCCCGCGGAAACCCAGCGCACCAAGACAGCGATTTCACGCTCGTCGAGCGGATCGCTAACGTCTTCGGGCGGCATCCGCTCGCCCTCTTCGGTGCCACGAACGAGCTGAATCAACCGGCTTTCGTCCGGCTGGCCCGGCACGATGGCCGGCCGGCCCGAGTCGCCGCCTGCCAGTGCGCTTTTGCGGCTGCTCAGCCGCAGGCCGCTCTCCTGGGTGTCTGGTCCGTGGCAATCGTAGCAGTGCCGTTCGAAGAGCGGCTGGACGTCGCGGGCGAAGTCGAGCTGGCCTTCGCTTGGAGTCCCCGGCTCTTGGGCGAGAACGGGCGCCGGCGAGTCGAGGCCGCCCCAGCCGGCCCAAACGCCAATAACCGCAGCAAGCAAGAATCCAATTCCGGCCTT
>JBBDNX010000011.1:0-8849 GCA_040877345.1 Pirellulales bacterium | reverse complement strand
CCCGGCCGAACGAGTCGACCAGCGGCTCGGCGAATGGTTCAACCATGCTCAATGCTTATATCCTGCCGTGGCATCGCGGCCCCCCCTATTCAACCCGCCTGTACGTCGCACTTTACGGTTGGGCCGGTGGAACCACACCCCCTATGTTAGCCGAATCGAGGCCGGGGTGAACCCACTGGGACGTGGCGTCGGCCCATTTCTGTTTTTTCCAGATTTGCGCCCGCTCCTTCAGCGTGTCGATCAGCCATTTGCCGGCCTCGAAGGCCTCCTGCCGGTGGGGGCTGCTCACCGCCACCGCCACGCTGGCTTCGGCGATCTCCAGCCGGCCCAGCCGGTGGACAATCGCGCAGCCCGTCAGCGGCCAGCGGCGGCGGGCCTCGGCCTCCAACTCGGCCAGCTTCTTCTCGGCCATCTGCGGATAACATTCGTAGTCGAGTGAAGTGGTCCGCCGGCCGGCAGTCATCTCCCGCGTGGTCCCCAGGAACAACACGACGGCGCCCGCCGAGGGGGAAGCGACCTGCTCCAACAGGGCGGCCGTGTCGATCGGTTGGTCGGTGAGTGCAATCATTCCAGTGAGAGCATTCCTTTCTCAGCCGCCGCTCACCGGTGGGATACAGGCCACCAGCGCACCGGCGGGAATGACCGCCTCGTCGCCGGCGTACTGGGTGTCGATGGCGAACATGCAGTGCGGCAGCATGCCGGCCAGCTCCGGGACGCGGGCCGCCAGGTTGCTTCGCAGGTGACCCACGGTGGCTCCCCGCGGCAGCGCCATTTCGAGCGACCCGCGGCCGGCCCGCTGGCGGGCCAAGGCGAACAGCTCCAGCCGCACCGTCATGCTCTCGCCGCTCATGTGACCACCAGTTCCTGGCTGCGGGCGGTCAACAATGCCGATACTTCGGGCATCAGGCCGTAGGCCAGGGCCAGCAGCTTCAGCGGGTGGATCGTCGGCTTGCTGCCCCCCTGCTCCATCTGGATCTTGCACGAGCTGCACTCGGTGGTGCCGGCCTGCCAGGTGCTCTCGCGGACGGCCGAGATCAACGGCCAGCCCGCCCGCAGGCTGCTGCGGTAGTTCTCGCGCTTCAGCCCGAACGTGCCGGCCATGCCGGAACAACCCCTTTCGACCGGCTGCACCCAGAGCCCCGGGATCAGCCGCAGCAGGTTCAGCCCGGGAGAACCCACTTCCAGGGCCTTCATGTGGCAAGGCATGTGATAACCGAGCGAGGCGTTGACCGGCTTGAGGTCCAACTGCAGTTTGCCCACCAGGTGCAGGTTCCAGAGATAGGTGCAGGCCTCGCTGGTGTTGTCGGCCACCAGGCGGGCGTCTTCGTCCTCGAGCAAGTCGGGGTATTCGCGCGTCAGGCACAGCGCGGCCGAAGGCTCGCTGGCCACGATCGTGTACCCCTGCCGCACCGCTTCGGCCAGCAGGGTCACGTTGCGCGCGGCCACTTTGCGGGCGCGGTCCAACGCCCCCAGCGATACCATGGCCATCCCCGATTGCGTCTGCTCCGGGTGTACGAACACCGCCACGCCGTTGTGCTCCATCACCGCCACCAGCGCCTCGGCCAGTTGCGGATCGTGAAAGTTGGCGTACGTGTCGACAAAGTACAGCACTTTGCGGCCCGACCGGCGCGTGGGCCGCGTGAGCCGCCTCCGGTTGGCCCGGCGCATGAAGCTGCGGGCCGCAAAACGCGGCAGCTTCCGCCCCTGCGCAATGCCGGCAATCTTCTCCAGCAACCACCGCGCCTGCCGGTTGCTCAAGGCCCAATTCGCCAGCGGACTGGCCAGGCCGCCCAGGGGACTGACCAGGTCCAGCCGGGTGAGCACCCAATCGCTGGGCCGCAGGCCATTGCTGGCCACATAGGCGGCCTTGGCCTCGATCATCAGCTTGGGGATGTCGATGCCCGCCGGGCACTCCAGCCGGCACATCTGGCAGTTGACGCACAGGTCGGCGACGGCCTTGAAGTCGTCGCTCTTGGTGATCTGGGGATCGAGCTGCCCATTGAGGATTCCGCGCATCAGGTTGGCCTTGGCCCGCGGAGACGACTCTTCGGCGGGAGCGAAACGGAAGATGGGGCACATCCGCACGGACGGGTCCTGGGCCCGGCAGGCGCCGCAGCCATTGCAAGCCCGCGCCATCTGGGCGATTTCGGTTTCGCTCCAGTTCAACTGCAGCTCGACGAGCGGCCGCGGCTCAGGCGCCGCAGCGTCGCCGTTTCCCTGCGGCGGGGACTGCGGCGGCTCCAGCAGGTGGATCGGCCGCAGGTTGTGGACCAGCGAGGCGCCGTCGTCGCCGATGATCTTGCCCGGGTTGAAAACGTTGTAGGGATCGAAGATGCGTTTCACTTCGCGGAACACGTCGTACAGCTCGCCGTACTGCCGGCGGATGAACGGAGTCCGGCTGAAGCCGGCGCCGTGTTCGCCGCTGATCGTGCCGCCGGCCTGCCACACCGACTCGTACAAGTCGCCGGCCAGCGCCTCCATGGTCCGCAGGTGGTCCGGGTCGGCGACGTCCAGGAAGGGACGCAGGTGGAGCTGCCCGTGGCCAGCGTGCGCGAACAGCGTGGCCGTCACCTGGTGCCGCTTCAGCACGTTTTGCATCTCGACCAGGAAACGGGCCAGGCTGTCCGGTGGGACGGCCATGTCCTCGACGAAGGGCAAGGCCCGCGTGGTGCCTTTGAGCCGGTACAGCGTGGGCACCACCTTGCGCGACAGTTGCCAGAACAGCTTCATCTCGTCGGCACTGAACGTCTGCCGCGAGTCGAAGGCCAGCCGCTTCTTGCGGCGGATCCGCTCGATGAGCACCCGCACGCGCTCGCGGACCTCGACCGGGTCGTTGCCCTGGTACTCGATCAACAACAGCGCCTCGGTCGCGGCCGGGATCAAGGCGTCGTAGCGGGCGTCGGTCTCGCGGGCCAGGCTCAAGTGACGCCGATCCATCAGGTCGCAGGCGGCCGGCTCCAACGGCAGGATTTCCTGCACGGCCCGCGCGGCGCTTTCCAGCCGGTCGAACAGCAGCAGGGCAATCCCCTGGTGCCGCGGCAGCGGCTGCGTCGCCAGCGTGATTTCCGTGGTCAATGCGAGTGTGCCTTCGGAGCCGGTCAGCAGCCTCGCCATGTCGATCGAGTCGGCCGTCAACACGTCGGCCAACTGGTAACCGCAGCGGTTGACCAGGCTCCGCGGCTGCCGCTTGCGGATCACCTCGGCACTGCGCCCGAGCAACTCGACCACCTGGTTGATCAAATCGCGCTTGCGCGGATCCGAGTCGACGCTGGCCCCGCCGGCCAGCGCCTCGCGGGAGAGTTCCATGACCGCGCCGTCGGCCAGCACCACCTGCAAGCCCAGCACGTGCCGCCGGGCGGAGCCATACTTCAGCCAGTGGCTGCCGGCGCCATCGATCGCCACCACGCTGCCCATCGTGGTCACGTGGCTCATGGCCGGGTCGGGGCCGAACAACCGTCCCCGTCCGCGCAGGTAATGATTGAGCCGCTCCAGCACGACGCCCGGCTGCACGCGCACGCTTGCTTCATCCGCTCGGACGATACGGCGGAAATGGCTGGAAAAGTCGAGCACCAGGCCCGGCCCCAGCGATTCGCCCGCCAGCCCGGTGCCCGCGCCGCGCGCATGAATCGGCAATTGGTTCTCACGGGCGTACTGAATCGCCGCCACCACGTCGGCCGTCGAGCGCGGACGCACGACTCCCAGCGGCCTGATCTGATACATGCTGGCGTCGCTGGAGTACAACTGCAGAAACACGTCGTCGCAGCGGACGTCGCCCGCCACGAGACCTCGCAGGTCTTCCTGAATCCGCTCTCGCTGTTGGTCCATCGACTATGCCTGGGCCTCCGGCGCGCCGCCGCGCCTGTCCGGCCCTTCTTAAAGCTTATATTTTGCGGCTTGACTGGCCGCCAAGCGATTGGGAGGCGGCTTGCACCCTCGGGCGCGGATCCCCGCTCGAAGCCGCCAGGCGTGCCGCCTGCTGGCGGTAGCGCTCGTGCGTTTCCAGATCGAAACCGCCATGCCGCCGCGGTTCGGCCACCTGCCGGTACTCGGCCCCGCAGCTATAGCAGACCAGTGCCTCGCCGACGATCTTGTAGAGCACCAGGTCGGCCAGTGCCGTGGCAAATAGGATCGCGAAGGTAAGATTGGTCCAATAGAAGTACCAGGCCACGCAACTGGCGGCGAATCCCAGCACCACGATCGCCACTCCCAGCCGCTGCGGAAAATCCTTGCGGACGAACAGCTCCCGGCTGGGACAGGCCAGGCATCTGAGCAACTGCCCCTGCTCGATGGCTCCAGCCGGGTGCGGCAGCACCAGGCCGCAGTGGCTGCACACAAGGTCGGACCGCGCAATCGAGTCCCCGCCCGTCGAGATCTCTCGGGGCGGCAGGTCGAGCCTGGTCGCCCGCTGGCAGTCTGGGCAGGCAAACGTGACGTTCATCGCGGAATCTAACGGGGGAATGAGTGCGGCTTTCCTAAGCCGTTCATTCTATGAGGCTTACGACCCGCGGTCTACTAGGGGGCCGCTCGAAATGTTACTCGTGCCACTGCTTCGACTCTTCGACCGCCTGTGCCACTGCTTCGACCCGTGTGCCACTGCTTGGAGTGGCCGCCCTGGGCCGCCACGAGAAGCAGTGCTCGTCCGGAGCCCGGCCTGCACAACTGAAAAAGCGAGACATCCGGGCGGTCCGTACGCTCTAATCCAGGGGTGGCTGGTTCGCCGGACCTCACTCCTGGGCGGATCGGGTAACCATGAGCGAAAGACAACCTCCGCGATCCCGGTTAGGACCTCGTCCGCAATTCGGACTGTCGATGGTCTTGGCCTTTACAGCCCTTGTCGCCGCGTTTTGCTGGGCTGTGACAACATTCGACCAGGTCATTCTTTTCTGCGGGCTGCCTTATGCGTTGTTGGTCTGGTATGCGGTCGTGCGAGTAATGCGCGACGACCACGGTGGTGTCGGCTTGCTCTGCCTACTCATCCTGCTGAATCTGGTAATCGCCGGGCTGTTCATGATCTAGCGCATTTCCTGCTCGGAGCTGATCGCCGTGATCCAATTCCGACTCTCGACGCTGTTTGGACTCACCGGCGCTGCCGCCGTTCTGACCTGGGCGGTTATCGCACTGCCGGGGTTGTTCCTCTTCTTGATCCTGGTCCTGATCGTACCTCTACTGGCGGTCTCGTGCGGGGTGCTCTTCGAACGAAGCCCTTTGTGCTTCGCGGTCTTCTTTCTGCTTGCGCTGCTAGGACTGGCGGCCGCGGCCACGATCGGCGCTGGGCCATAATACTCCGGAGGGTTGTTTGGTGTCTCCCATGTCAAGTTCCAACGGATTTCAATTTGGCCTTCGCGCGATATTTGTGCTTACCGGCGTTGTGGCCCTTTTGAGCTGGGCCGCGGTTACCTTCCCGGTGGGCCTCGCGGTTGCAGTCTTCTGGCTGGTTTGGGCCGTGTTTGCCGGCGCGTTCGTTGCCGTGTCGGTCATTCTCATTGAGGGGGTGCTGGAGGTAATCGCGCGTGCTGTACGAGCTCTGTCCCCGCCCGAGGACCCTCCAGAAGATGACACGGATCCCTGCGAAGCCCTTCTCAGCCGCTCACAACGGCCAGGCCGACTCGCCGGACAATAAGAGCGAGGTCAATTCGCCCAAATAGGTGGCAATCACCGCCACGTAGAGAATCCCCGTCGCGCTCTGCGTGTTGGGCACCTTCAGCGTTTGCCAGGCCATGGCGATCAACACGGCCGTGCCGCCGATGCCTCCCAACCAGCGCAGCCCGACAAACAACCGCCACGCACTGCCCAAACTGTCTGCGCCGCCCGACGACACGGCCAGGACAAGCCCCAGGCCGCACACCAGACCCCGCACGAACAGTGCGGCGGCCATCCAGACCAGGAGTCGCCAGAGCGGTCCCAAGGGCATGCCGGGTTCGTTCAGGTACCAATGCCCCAGCAGCATCGCCGCCATGGTCGTGCCCAGCAGCAGTCCGCCACTGACCGGATCAAGCCAGGTCAATGCCCTTTGAATTGCGGTCTGGCTGGCGGCCGGCGGATCGAGGAGCCACGCCCCGCAGAGCGCGAAGACCGAGACTGCGATCAAGGCCAGCTTGCCCGGCCGCGGCTTCTCGTACAGCCAGAAGGCCGCCCCCAGGTAACTCGCCGCGGCCGCCGCCATCGGAGGCCATATCGGCAGCCCCTGCTCCGGCGCCGCCCAGGCCACCAGGGCGGCCAAGGCATTCAATCCCAGCAGCACGTAGAGGTTGTTGCGGTAATAGCCGCTGGAGATTTGCCGCGGCCTGGTGGCGGCCATCGCCAGCGCCAAGCCGAACGAGAGCCGCAGGATGAACTGGCTAAGGACTAGCACGACCGCCGGTCGCCATAGATCAGGTTCATGATCTCGGAGCGGCTGGACAGGTGCGACCGGAACACGCCGCGCATGGCCGACGTGACGCAGAGGCTGTCGGGCTTGCGGACGCCGCGAATCGTCATGCAGGAGTGCGAGGCCTCGACCACCACGGCCACTCCCTTGGCCTCCAGCTCTTCGACCAACAAGTCGGCGATGGTCTCGGTCATCCGCTCCTGGACCTGGGGCCGGCGGGAGACCGCCTCGACCACGCGAGCCAGCTTGCTCAGCCCGATGACCTTGCCCGCCGGCAGGTAGCCGATGTGGGCCTTGCCCATGAAGGGGAGCATGTGGTGCTCGCACATGCTGTTGAAGCTGATGTCCTTCACGAGCACGACCTCGTCGTACTTTTCGGTGAAAAACTTTTTCAGGTGCTGGCGGGGATCTTCGTGCAGGCCGCTGAACAACTCGGCGTACATCCGGGCCACGCGGCCGGGAGTCTCCAGCAGCCCTTCGCGGTCCGGATCTTCGCCGATGGCGGCCAGTATTTCGCGCACGGCCCGCTTGATCCGTTCCTGGTCGACCGGCGCCGGCGGCATCGGTTCGAACAAGCCGTCGCGTCCGTCGGCATCGAGTTCAGCGGA
Source organism: Pirellulales bacterium (assembly GCA_040877345.1). GTDB lineage: Bacteria > Planctomycetota > Planctomycetia > Pirellulales > JAICIG01 > JBBDNX01. The sequence continues at coordinate 1,874 of JBBDNX010000011.1, read as the reverse complement.
CCGTTCGACGTCGGCGGCGTCCAGCGATGGTTTGCCCCTGGCGCGCTCGTTGTTGCGACCATTGCCGCGCAAAAGCCGCTTGCGGGCGTTGCTCATGAATAGGCCGGAGGCTGTAGACTGTAGGTATCGAAAGTAGCCGTAAAGTAGCCCTCACGCTCCGCGTGAGGAAGCTCATCACGTGGAGCGTGATGGCTACTCTGCGTGACAGCGACTCTGCGTGACGGCTACTAATTCGATCTTATGGCGGCCCGAGTGGGCGGTCAAGCACGATCAATTCTCGCCGTCCGCTTGCGGCGGGGGTTGTTCCTGAGGCGGCTCGGCGGGCGGCGGCGGCTCGGCCGCGGGCTGCTGCCCCAGCGATGCCTCGAGCGCCTCGAGCGACTGCTGCATTTCGGCAAGCTGCTTTTTCAACGCGGCAACCTGGTCGGCAGCCGTCGTCGTTGGGGGAGCCGGCTTGTTCTGGAGGCCGGCCCAAGGTTGGTAAATCAAGCGGAGTTGGTCTTGAACCACCACGGGCTCAAGGAGCTGATTGTAATTCTTCAAGATGAGACCAGCCGCTGGTTCGCTGCTGAGCTGCGGCGTCACTTCGCACAACATCTCCTCGCCGCCGCGGACAAAGGCCAGCAGGACGTGCCGGTCCTTGATTTCCTGGATCAGCGCGTTGATGTTCTCGACGGTCGAGAGCCGCTTGCCATCCAGCTTGATCAGCACATCGTGTTGCCGTATGCCCGCCTTGGCGACGGGGCTGTCGGGCAGTACCTCGGTGACCACCAGGCCTTCGCCGGCGGCCAGCCGCAGTTGGCTCCGCAGCGCGTCGTCGGCCTCGGCCAACTGAACGCCGATTCGGTATTGGCTCGTCGTGCCGGCGACGTTAGTCAGCAAGTCGCCCACGTAGACCTTGTGGAATTGATACACGGGCGTCTTGGCCAGCGCGACGCGCAGCGACTCTGGCTTCCCCTGTCGCAAAACCTGAAACTGCACCTCCTGGCCCTGCCGGCTTGCCACCATCTCGTGCAGCTTCTCGGGACTTTCGATCGGCTGCTCGTCGACGGCCAGCAGAATGTCGTGCTGCTTCAACCCCGCCTTGGCGGCCTCGCTGTCTTCGCGGACGCTGGTGATGACGACTCCCTTGCCCTCGTCGATGTTGAGCTGCGCCCGAAGGGCCGCCTCGACCGCGGCCGCCTCGACGCCCAGCGGATTGCCGAACGTGGCCAGCTTGACATTCACCGCATAATCGGCCGCCGGCTGGTTCTGAAACGTGATAAGTTCCGAATACGCCGGCTGGTTCTGAAAGAAGAATGGCACATTCTGTTGCTGGGCGGGCGGAGACTCGGGGGCGGCCTCTTGCGCCCAGCTCACGCTGTTGGACATCAACAACGCGCCCACAACGCTCGTCACCACGCCAAGCCAAACTGTCTTTTTCATCGCACGGGCTCCTTAATAAACCTTGGACGCGACCCGGTTCAACTGCACCTGGTCGACCGGCACGAAGACTTGTTCGCCGTCCGGCAAGTTCGCGAACAGATAGCGCCGCTCGACCGTCAAGCGGTACCCCCGCCGTTCCCATTGCTGCCGCACGTAATCCGGAATGGCGGCCGTTGCCCCGGCCGGCTGCGCGGCCGTGCCGTCGGCCGGCATGACCGGGATGCGGATCGTGGCCGTATCCATGGCGCCCAAGCCGTGCTGGACCGCTACCGATGCCAGCACCGCCTCGGCCGCCGGGCCGTCGGGTTGCTGCCGGTCGCCCCGTTGACCGTCAATCGCCGGCCCGGGATGGCCGGCCATCGGCCGAGCCGACTCCCGGCCGGCCCGGCCGCCCGTCCCCCCCCCCCCCACGCCCGCAACCAAAGCCACCACCACCCCCGCCCACAACA
>JBBDNX010000010.1:0-1649 GCA_040877345.1 Pirellulales bacterium | reverse complement strand
CTGAGCGATCAGCTTCACCTCGGCGGCGTATTCATCGCCGATGGCGATCCAGAACGTGCCCGACGGCGTCAGCACGCGGTTGACGGCGGCCATCCATCGCCGCGTCCAAGCCAAAAAATCGTCGTACGACTGGCGGTCGTCGTAGACGTCGTACTCGTAGCCGATATTGAACGGCGGGTCGGCGAAGGCCAGGTCGACCGTGCCTTCGTCCAGTTCCGCCAGCCGGGCCAGGCAGTCCCCCTGGTACAAGCAGTTCGCGGCTAGCGTCATCCAACCTCCTTGCAGTACCTCAGAATTCGCCGCGCTCCGGATCCCCGGCCGCCGGCCCGTTCGAGTGCCCGCGGCTGACGCTTGTACGGGCCCGAACGTTCGAGTAGCCTCAAGGCTCGTCGCTCCGGTTCAATTTCCGTATCGTTGGCGGCCATTCTACCCGCACCCACCGGTCTTTCAAGCATCGTGTCACGCCGCCCATCGTAACCTCGTTGCCAAGCACCGGTCTAAGTCCCAAGCTCTAAGTCCCAAGCTCCAAGTCCCAAGCTCCAAGTCCCAAACCAATGAAGTTCGCCATCTGCAACGAGACCTTCCTCGATTGGCCGTTCGACAAGGCCTTCGAGTTCGCCCGCGAGTGCGGCTACACCGGCATCGAGATAGCGCCGTTTACGATCGATGCCGACGCCCGGCGCATCTCGCCCGCCCGCCGCTCCGAGGTCCGCCGCCAGGCCGAGCGGGCCGGCTTGGAAGTGCTCGGCCTGCACTGGCTGTTGGCCAAAACCGAGGGTTTTCACGTCACCAGCCCCGACGCGGCCGTGCGCCGTGCAACAAGCGACTACGTGCGCGAGCTGGGCCGCCTGTGCCGCGACCTGGGCGGCTGGCTGCTGGTGTTCGGCTCGCCGCTGCAGCGCAACCTGTTGCCGGGCGTGAGCCACGAGCAGGGGCTCCAGTACGCCGCCGAGGTGTTTCGCCCGGCGATGAGCGAGCTGGAAGATCTCGGCGTCACGCTGGCCATCGAGCCTCTGGGGCCGGCGGAGGGCAACTTTTTGCTCACGGCGGCCGACGGCGTGCGGCTGGTCCAGATGATCGACTCGCCCAACTGCCGGTTGCACCTGGACTGCAAGGCCATGTCGAGCGAGTCGAAGCCGATCCCCCAGATCATCCGCGACTCCGCCGAGTGGCTGGTCCACTTCCACGCCAACGATGCCAACAAGCTCGGCCCGGGCTTCGGCGAGCTCGACTTCGTGCCGATCTTCGCCGCCTTGCGGCAAGCCGGCTACGGCGGCTGGGTCTCCGTCGAGGTGTTCGACGACGCGCCCGGCGTCGAGCGCCTGGCCCGCCAGAGCATCGACTACATGCGGCAATGTCTCGCCAAGCTGTCGGAGGAAACCTGACCACGAACCACTCAGTCTTTCTAAACGGTGCTCAATTGAAGCCTACGACGAAGCAGTTGCTGTTCCTGGTTGGATCGTTGGTCGCGGCGGCTGGCGTGGCAGCCGCGCAATCTGCAAGACCAGCCAAGGAGAAAAACACACCTGAAAGGCTCATGGCCGAGATCGAAGCCATGAAGGATCCCAACGTGGCCTGGCGCGGCATTGCCTGGAAAAGCTGCCTGCTGGATGCACTCGAGGAGTCTCGACGGCAGAACAAGCCGCTCA
>JBBDNX010000009.1:0-1651 GCA_040877345.1 Pirellulales bacterium | reverse complement strand
GAACGCCAGGCGCCGGTCGCCGACGACGGAGTGACCGTGGTGGTCCAGCGCGAAGGCGACACGACCCGCCGCCTGGACCTCAGGCGCGTTGCCGGCAACCGCGGCGTCTTCGAAGGTGCGCTGCCGCGCCTGGCCGACGGCCGCTATCACGCCTGGATAGCCGCTCCCAATTTGCCGGGCGATGCCCCTTGGGCCGACTTCCAGGTCGTCGCGCCCCCGGGCGAGATGGCCCGCGTCGAGCTCGACGTCAGCGAGCTCAAGCGCGCCAGCCTGGAAACCAAGGGCCGCTACTACACTCTGGCCTCCGCTGCCGATCTGCTCGGCGACCTGCCCGAGGGGCGTCCGGTCAAGATCGACGCTTTGCCGCCCGTAGTCTTGTGGAACAAGTGGCCCGTGCTGCTCCTGTTTCTTTCCTTGATCATCGCCGAATGGCTCTTGCGCAAACGAAAGGGAATGCTTTAGGCACACTCGTGTGCCGTCGCCAACCCAAAAATGGTACAATTCGCCATGCCAATAAAAGTAGCAGGCACACTCCGTGTGTCGTCGCTGCCCATATAGAGGAAGAGGACCACGATCATGTCCCACCCGCTCGAAGCCAGGATGGCCCGCATCCGCCGGCGAGCCCGCCTGCTGGTCCTCGTGCACGCGCTGGGCAGGCTGGCGGCCATGCTGGTCGCCGTGGTCATCGCCCTGGTCCTGATCGACTGGTTGATCCACTTCGAAGATCGCGGCCTTCGGACCATCGCCAGCCTGGCCGCCTTGGCCGTGGCCGCCTGGGGCCTGGTTCGCTTTGTCTGGCCGGCCCTGCACCTCCCGTTGGGAAAACTGCACGTGGCCCTGGGCGTCGAGCGCACGTTCCCGCAGCTCAACGACCGCCTGGCCAGCACCGTCGAGTTTCTCGGCCAGGGTGAACACGATCCCTACGCGGGATCGCCCGCCTTGCGGCGGGCCGTGATCGCCCAGGCCACCGCCGAAGTCGAACAACTCGATCTCGATCGGGCCTTCGAGACACGTCCTGCCTACCGCTCGGCCGCGGCAGCCCTGGCGGTCTGTGGCCTGGCGATCTTACTGGTTGTCCTCAATCCGGCCTTGGCCACGGTCGGGCTGACCCGGTTGGCCAACCCGCTGGGCGACGCGCAGTGGCCCAAGGCCAATCACCTGGCCTTTGTCAAGCCGCCGCAGCGCATCGCCTCGGGCCAGCCTTTCGAGGTCGAAGTGGTCGACGATCGCGGCGCCCGGCTGCCGGACGAGGTGTTCATTCAGTTCCGCTACGAAGGTCAGACCGACGACGACCCCGCCGTCGAGCCGATGCGGTTGATCGGCAAGCAGATGCTGGCCCGCAAGGAACAGGTGACGCGCCCGTTTTCCTACCGGGCGTTCGGCGGCGACGACCGCTCGATGCGATGGTTCAATCTCGAAGTAGTCGAGCCGCCCGCCGTCGAGCAGCTCAGCGTCAAGTTGCACTATCCCGGCTATACCGGCTGGGCGCCCGCCGAGGCCGACCCCCACATCCGTGCCTTGGTCGGCACGCGCGTCGAAATCTCGGCTCGTACTACCAAGCCGCTCCAATCGGCCTGGCTGCGGACCGACGGCTCGCAGTTCCAGGCCGAGATCAGCGACGACGGCTATTCGTTTTCCCTCTCGGCCGAGG
>JBBDNX010000008.1:0-1651 GCA_040877345.1 Pirellulales bacterium | reverse complement strand
AGACGGCCCCGCACACCGTGGCGGCATCCAGGTACAGGTATTGGGCCACTTTATCGGTGGCCAGGGCGAGCTCGGGCTCGGTCAGCCCGTCGCCCAGGTGCACCAGATAACAGTCGCCAAAGGGGCGATCGGACGGCTCACCGGCCGGCAGGCCGGCCAGCGGACCGCCGCGGTGGGCACCCGCGTGCGAATTGAAATGGTTCAGCTCGGTCAGGGTGGCATAAGCGTTGGCTTTGCGCAGATCGTTCGCGGCACCCTTGAGCATCGTGCCGTGCACCATCATGCCGCACACGTTGTCGCCGCTGTAGCCCAGGTCGGTCAGCATTTGGCGGGCCGTATAGGCCACGTCCAACAGCATGCCGCTGCCGGTGCCTCCCGAGATCGACGAAACGATGAACACCCGCGGCGACTCGTCACGCAGCGCGTGCCCCGTGGCTTGGACGGCGGCCGCCTTCGACTCCGCGCTCGTGGCCGCCATCAAGGCCTGCCTGAATCGCTCGGTGGCCTCCGCGGCGTGGTCGATGTAGGCCAGCCGGCCGAGCGGCCTCAGCCCCTCGGTCCGCAGCGAGCGGGGGATGTTGTACAGCCAACGGCGGCTCAGCCATGCCAGGATTTCGTCGGAGTCGGCCCGGTAGTCGGCCGGTTTGCGCAAAGCGAGCAGCAATGTTTCGTCCGGCGCCAGCGCCTCGCCATCGTCACCTTGTTGGGCGGCGTGAAGGGCCTCGCGGTCGGTGTCCAAGAGCAGGAACCGCAGCGTGGGTATCGCATCGAGGCTGCCGAAGCGGTCGTGCAGCCGCTGCCGCAGCCTGCGCAAGGCGGCGCCGGCCGTGCCGCCGATGCCGATGAACAGCGTGGGACGCGTCCCCGGCTGTTCCTGCTCCGCCTGGCCATCGAGCGACAACGGTTCCAGCTCGACCAGGGGAACTTCGCCTACCACGGGGGACGGCGCAGCGGTCCGGTACTTGCGTGTCTCGTCGTTGCTGGCGGCCGGCGTGGCCCGCAAGCTCACGGTGTGTTGATCGGCGGCATGCCCGCCCGCGGCCCCGGCGGCGGCTGGTTCGCTCCCTGGGGCCGCCTGCTCGCGCGGTTGGCTGGAAGAAGGCGACAGGAGATTGTCGACCATCTGTCTGCAGGTGGCGAACCGCTTTTCGGGCTGTTTCGAGAGCGCACGGGCGATCGTCGGCCGGTCCTGCGGCGAGAGCGGTCCCAACAGCGGCTGGCTGTGCAGGTGCTGGTTGGCCAGTTGAGCGGTCGTACCGCCGGGGAAAGGCAGCTCGCCGGTGAGCATTTCCTGGTACACGATCGCCAGGCTGTATTGATCGCTGTAGCGGCTGGCCTTGCCGTCGAACGCTTCCGGAGTGGCGTAAATCGGCGTCACGCCGCCAATGGCGGTGGCGTGCGTGTCTTGAAGGTCCTTGACCAGGCCAAAGTCGGCCACCTTCACCCGCCCACCCACCAGCAGCAGGTTCTCGGGCTTGATATCCAGATGCTGCAGGCCGTACTTCTCGCTCATGTAGTCCAGGGCGTCGGCGGCATCCTTGAGATACGCCAGCAGCTCTTCGCGCGGGATTCCGCCGGTCCCCGCGTCGCGGCAGGCGCGATAACGGTCCATCAGGCTCATGTCGGCCAGCTCGGTGACGATCACGAGCTG
>JBBDNX010000007.1:0-1652 GCA_040877345.1 Pirellulales bacterium | reverse complement strand
CGATGCGATGCTGGTGGTCAAGCTGGCCGTGAGCAAGACGATGACCCGCGCCGGCCTGGAAGCGTTCTTCAGCCATTATCAAAGCCTGGGCTTGCGGCACCGTTGCCGGCTGGCCGTCGTCTCCAGCTTTCTCGACGACCAGCAGATGGTCGACCTGGTCCGCGGCAGCACCTACTACCTGAATGCCTCCAAGGCGGAAGGCGCCTGCCTGCCATTGCAGGATGCCCTGGCGGCAGGCCGGCCCGGCATCGCGCCCTCGCACACCGCCCTGGCCGAATACGTCGACGATGAGCTGGCTTTTGTCGTCCCTTCGCGCGCGGAGCCGACGCATTGGCCCTGGGATCCCGAGCGGCGCACCACCACAAGCTGGCAGCGGATCGATCCACGGGCGCTCGAGGAGCAAATTCGCCAAAGCTATCAAGTCGCCAGAGGCGATCGCCCGCGGTACACGGCCATGGCCGCCTGCGCGCGGCAGCGGATGGAGGGCCTGGTCAGCGCCCGCAGCGTCTGGCCGCGTCTGGCCGAAGCCCTTCGAGTGATCCGGCAGGTTCCCGCCGGCGGCCCGTCTTGGCAACCCCATGCAACCGGGAGACTCGTCTCGTGAAGGCAATTGAAGGCACGCAGGCCTACGCGGCGGCCATCTGGCGGTGCCGCTATTTCTGGATGTCGCTGGTCAAGATGGATCTGCGCACCCGCTATCGCCGCTCGGTGCTGGGCATCGGCTGGTCGCTGTTGCACCCCATCGCCATGACCATTGTGCTGTGCACGGTCTTTCACAAGCTCTTCAATCTCGACATCCGGGAATACGGCCCGTTCCTGCTGTCGGGGTTGACCTTCTGGGGTTTTCTGACCACCTCGATCACGCACGGCTGCGAGTGCTTCTTCATGGGCGAGACGTATATCCGGCAGTACCCGGCCCCCGTGGCCATCTACCCGCTGCGGACGGTGCTGGGCGGGGCGGTACACTTCGGCCTGGCCTTGATCGTCGTTCTGTTGCTCACCTGGGCCATGCGAGGGTTCAGCAACCTCGACGCGCTGGTCAGCCTGGTCCCCACGCTGATGCTGTTGATGGTCCTGGGCTGGTCTCTGGCCGTGCTGGCCGGCTTCGCGAACGTGTTCTTTCCCGACATGAAGCACCTGCTGGAAATCGGCCTGCAGCTTCTGTTCTATGCGACTCCGGTCATGTATCCGCCGGCACTCCTGGCCGATCGCGGCATGGCCTGGATGGTCGAATATAACCCGGTCGCCGCGATCTTGGGTTTGATCCGGCAGCCCATCCTGGACGGGCATTTCCCCCAAGCGGGCACTTGGGCAGTCGCGCTGGCCACCGTGCTGTCGGCCGCCACCGCGGCCCTGTTCACCCTGGTCAAGCTGCAGCGGCGGCTGATCTTCCATCTCTGAAACACCGGAGCACGGCGTGCGAATCGGCATCGACATGCTCGGCAACCAGTCCGACAGCCGGCAGCGCGGCATCGGCCGCTATACGCGCAACCTGGTGTCGCAGCTTCTCGCCCGCCACCGCGGCAACGACTACGTGCTCTACTATCACGAGGGGCTGCCGGGGCTCGACGACGCCTGGCCGGGCGAACCGGCGCGGCGGCATTCCAGCGGAGGCGTGAACTTCCGGCCGCACGAATCGCACGCGAACTGAA
>JBBDNX010000006.1:0-8880 GCA_040877345.1 Pirellulales bacterium | reverse complement strand
GGGCGCCCAAAAAAGCAATAGCACCCGGAAATTAGACCTGTCCCGTTTGTTCCCGCTCCGCGCCAGCTTTCCCGCGGGCCGCATCTCCAGCTCCTCCCAGCGGCGGCCGCGCACTGCTTCCTGGCAACGATGTTGAATCGCGGCGCGGAGCCAACTCTCGAAATGATCACGAATCGAAAGCAGCCAACCGCGCAAATCGCGCCGTGATCGCAGCAACACCCCCAAGCCCAGCCTGGCACTGGACACGATCTCGTTCCACCAGGCCTGGGGCAAGTCTCCCGCGGCGAGGACCGCCAGAGCAGTCCATTCCCATAAAAGTGCACAGGGCTTGTGGTCAACACCCATCAGCAGCCGCCAAAAATCCCTGCCCCTCGTGCGCGGATCGGCCAGCAGCTTGTCGAAGGCAAGGAGCACGTCGCCCAACTTCGATTCGCGCCATAGCGGTTCTGATTGCCCCGACCCGGAATACGCGAAGGTGATCGTGGTGGGCGTCGTCGAGGCCTCTTTGGGCGACGCACCCGCCGTCTCAAGACCCAACGGAAAAGTCGTCGGCGGGCTCAGAGGCCGCGCGATGGGAACGGCTGCCGCATCGTAGGAAAGGGTCGAGCGCGAAGAGAGTATCCCGGCCCCATCGTACAAAGCCGTCGCGCGCGAAGAGAGGATGGTGACCGGAGCGGATATCAGGGTCGGGCGCGAAGAGAGCGTGCCGCCGCCATCGTACAAAACGGTCGCGCGCGAAGAGAGGATTTCGCCACGGTGGTACGGAAATGTCGAGCGTGAAGCGAGCGTGCCGCCGCCGTCGTACGCCATGGTCGCGCGGGACGGGAGGATGCCGCCGCCATCGTAAGGGTACGTCGGGCGTGAAGGGAGCATGAGGACTCCTCGCGGTAGGCGAAAGAGGTATGGAACATCGCGCACCGCCCAAGAATTCTATTCATTCACGCGACGGATTGCAAGAATCGCTGGTGCCGCACCGTGCTTCTAGCGCACGTGCAGCCATTGCTGGTTTCGCGCTGCGGCTTCTTGCCCCAAGCCACTGTTGGACGAGCGGGCAGCGGCACCAGTGATTGTTCAAGCAATGCTGCCGCGGGTTGGATTGGCGGGGATGGCTCTGTTACGATTGATCGCTGGAAGACGTTTTCTTGCACGAAACTCCTCAACCCAAGCGGGACACCAGTGACTGATACCACCTTCGACGAACTCGAGGCGGCCATCGCCGACAAGGGGGTCGAGGCCGCCACCTTCAGGCTGGCCGAGCACCTGAAGGCGCAAAGCCGCTTCCACGAGCTGTTCGACGTCCGATTGCTCGAGGCGCGAGTGCGGCTGCGGCTGCCGGCCATCCTCACCCAGGGACTCGACGACCTGGAAGAGCCGGTCCGCACGCGGATGGAAGAAGAGTACCTGGCCGCCTGCCGCGAAGTGGGAAACCTGCTCCTGGCCGAGGGAAAGGTCCGCGAGGCCTGGATGTACCTGCGGCCGGTGGGCGAGCGGGCCGAAGCGGCCGCGGCGCTGGAGCAGGTGAACGTCTCCGACGAAAACCGCGAACAAGTGATCGAGGTGGCGCTGCACGAGGGAGTCTGCCCCCGGCTGGGGTTTGAGCTGGTGCTGGCGCATTACGGCGTCTGCAACGCCATCTCGATGTTCGACGCCCAGATGCACGGCCGGCCCCGGCAGCAACGGCAGGAAGTGGCCGGACTGCTGGTCCGCCACCTGCACGGCGACCTGGTTCGGAGCTTGCGGCAAGCCGTAGCCAGGCAAGAAGGCTCGCCCACGGACGAATCGAGCATCGAGCGGCTGGTCGCCGATCGCGGCTGGCTGTTCGAGAACAACGATTACCATATCGACACCTCGCACCTGGCCAGCGTGGTGCGCTTCGCACTGTTCATCGACGAAGCGGCCGACCTGCGGCTGGCGCTCGACCTGACCGAGTACGGCCGCCGCCTCAGCTCGCTCTACCAGTTCGCCGGCCAGGAGCCGTTTGTCGACACGTATCCCTCGCACGCGCGCTTCTTTCGCGCCTTGCTGGGCGAAAATGTTCAAGAGAACCTCGATTGGTTCCGCCAGCGGGCCGCCGACCTGGCCGGCAGCGAGCAACGGGCGGGGCCCGCCGAAGTCTACGTGGCCCTGCTGCACCGGGTGGGCCGCGACGCCGAGGCCTTCGAGGCGGCCGCGGAAATGCTGCCCCCCGGCTCGCGGACGGCCGGCTTTGCTCCCAGCCTGTTGGAACTGTCCCGCTTGAGCGGCCGGTACGGCCGGCTGATGGAGGTGACTCGCCAGCACGGCGACCTGGTCGGTTTCACGCTGGGACTGGTGGAGGCGGAAAGGCAGAAGGCAGAAGGATGAAGGCAGAAGGACGAGGAACGCCCGGGGGCTGGCTCGCCTTCATCGTTCTGCCTTTTTGTTCCAAAGAAAAAGGCCTGTCCGCGGCGGTCGCCACGGACAGGCCCTTTGGATCCAGCAGCCTTAGGCTCGCAATCGGCTAGTTGCGATGCACGAGGGTACGGCTGGCTTGGACGATGCTCCGGCGACCCTGGATCGAGGCCGAGGGATCGGCCATGGGGGCGGGGGGCATCGGTGCGGCCTCGCCGGCAGCCGGCGCGGGAGCGCCGTGACCGTCGTAGCCGCCGCCGCAGCCGCCGCAACCGGTGTTGCAGCAGCTCTTCTTGCGGGACTTGAACAGGTTGCTCAAGAGGCCGCAGTGATGACGCTTGCGTCCGCAGCCGCTGTCGCAGGCATCCCGCTCGCAGCAGGTCGGCTCCGGAGCGCAGTGGACCGGCTCCGGTTCGCAGCAATCATCCTGCTGGCAGCAGCCGCCGTGATCGAACATTCCGCGCAGATGGCCGAACAGGTTGAGCCGCTTGCGTCCGCAGCCGCGATCGCAGCAGTCATCCTGCTGCGGGCAGCAGTCCTGCTGGGGCGCATGGCAGCTTGGCTCGGGAGCGCAGCAGTCCTGCTGGGGTGCATGGCAGCTTGGCTCGGGTTCACAGCAACTGGTTTCGCAGCAATCGGTCTTGCAGCAGCCACCCCTCAGACCCAACATGCGGTCGAGGAGCTCGAACCCGAAGCTCTGGCTACAGAGACCCATGCTGACCACGAATGCTCCAACGATCATGTTCCATTTCATCGAGCGACGTCTCCTTTACAGGGAACTGTGGGCGGCGCGCAAGACCCAAACAAGCAAACGCAGTCGGCGGCACGAAGAGCAAGTTGGCGGGAGGGATCCACTCCGTCCGTGGGGGGTTCTCGATTGGGGGAGAACCGGTTGGGTGTGTCGTCGGTCGGTCGCTAGCTGGGCAGCGTGGGTCGTAGCCCACAGTTCACAACGTTATGGCGCCAGGTCCGTCGAGCCATTCCTTGACCCGATAAAGCCGAGTCGGTTCCTGGTGCTCCCTTACGCGCCGCGTGCGGCACGTATTCCTCGTTGAGGGACACCTACCGTATCGGCTGCCTTGGGAAGGGGCCTTGAGCGTTCGGAAGTAATTTTCTGCAAATGGCTTACCGCTCCCGGCAGGCAAACCTTTCCGCGCGAGTAAGGTAGCGAAACTTTGACGGTTGGCGCGGCGCATCTTCACCACGCCGAAGGCCGGCGCCGTCCCGCCCGGGTGGCCGGCCGGACCGATATCTGCTACGCTACACCTCATGAGTCCAACCTCGGCTGATCGCCGCTGGGAGCTGGTCGATTTCTCCAGCTTGCCGCCCCAGGATTGTCCCTGCGGCACCGCCCGCCGCGCCCTGGCCGACGTACCCGACTTTCCCGCCACCATCCACCGCACCCAGATTACCTGCGACGCCCGGCTGCACTACCATAAGCGCTTGACCGAGACCTACTACATCCTCGAGTGCGAGCCCGATGCGCGGATGCAGCTCGACGACCAGTTGTTGCCCGTCCGGCCCGGCACGTGCGTGTTGATCCGGCCCGGCGTGCGCCATCGCGCGGTGGGGCGGATGACCGTCTTGATTTTCGTGCTCCCCAAGTTCGATGCCGACGATGAGTGGTTCGATTGAAGCCCGCCTCGCCCGCACCATCGCGCAGGCCTTGCCCAGCCTCGGCCGCTTGCCCCCGCGGGCCCCGCGCCGTATCCTGAAGAGCACCGTCTCGCTGATTTCCCCAACCACCCGCCTGGCGAGCCCCCCGTCATGAGCCTGATCCGCACCGCCGTAGCGCTGAGTGTTGTCCTGTTGGGACTCTCTACCAGCCTGCCGGCGGCCGACGATGACAAAAAGCTCGACGCCGGCAAGCAAACCACCATCGCCGACAGCCAGGTGGACCCGCTCGATTGGCCCTCCTGGCGTGGTCCTGAACAAAACGGCATCTCCCGCGAGACCGGCCTGATCGACAGTTGGGACCCGCGGCGGGGCACGAACGTCGTTTGGAAAAAGCCGGAGCTGGCCACGCGATCGACGCCGATCGTGATGCACGGCAAACTCTACGTGCTTTGCCGCCACGAGCCCGATACGACACGCGACGCCGAGAAGCTGGTCTGCGCCGATGCAGCCACCGGCGAGATTCTCTGGGAAAACATCTTCAACGTCTTTCTCTCCGACGTGCCGCCCGAGCGGGTGGGCTGGTCGAACTGCGCCGGCGACCCCGCCACAGGCCGAGTCTATGCCCTCGGCGTCTGCGGCCTCTTTCTCTGCATCGACGGCGAAACCGGCCAGACCATCTGGTCGCGCTCGCTCAGTGAGGAGTTCGGACTGCTCAGCACGTACGGCGGCCGCACCAACACCCCGGTGATCTTTGAAGACCTGGTGATCATCAGCGCCGTCATGACCAATTGGGGCGAGTTGGCCCTGCCGGCCCATCGCTTCCTGGCCTTCAACAAGAATACGGGCGAAGTGGTCTGGTTCAACGGCACGCGGCTTCGTCCCGACGACACCACCTACAGCACGCCCGCCCTGGCGGTGCTGGGGGGCCAGGCGGCCATGGTGTTTGGCTCCGGCGACGGAGCGGTGTGGGCGCTTCAGCCTCGCACGGGGGTGCCGATTTGGAGCTACCGGCTCTCGATCCGGGGCCTGAACATATCGCCCATCGTCGACGGCGACACCATCTACATGGCCCAGAGCGAAGAGAACCGCGACGACACCACGATGGGCGCTTTCGTGGCCATCGACGGCTCGAAGACGGGCGACGTCACCGAAAGCGGCGAGCTATGGCGGGTCAAGCAGGTGATGGTCGGCAAGAGCTCGCCACTCCTGGTCGACGGCAGGCTCTACGCGCTGGATGACGCCAACGTGGTTTACATCATCGATCCGGCGACGGGCAAGCAGATCGGCAAGACGCGGCTTACCGGCAGGATGACTCGCGCCAGTCCGGTCTACGCCGACGGCAGGATTTACGCTTGCACCACGACTGCCTGGCACGTGCTCGAACCGGCCGAGCGGGGCGCCGAGGTGGTACACCAGTTGCGCTTCCGGCAAGGCGAAGAAGTTCACGGCTCGCCGATCGTCTCGCACGGCCGCATTTATCTGCCCACGACCAGCAATATGTACTGCCTCGGTTCGGAGGATGCCCAGACGGCCGCCGACGAGCGGCCGGCGCCCCCCCAGGAAACGCCCCCCGGCGGCCAGGACCGACCGGCCCACCTGCAAGTGGTGCCGGCCGAGTCGCTGATCGAGCCGGGCGAAGCCGTCCAGCTCAAGGCGCGGCTCTTCAACGACCGCGGCCAGCCGATTGCCGACGAGGACATGAAGCTCTCTTTTTCGCTCGAAGGGGGCGGGCAAGTCAGCGATGCAGGAGTCTTCACCGCCGACAGCGTGCCGGCGCACACCGGCTCGGTCGTGACCGTCAAGGTGGGCGGCCTGGCCGGGGCGGCGCGCATCCGGGTGGTTCCGCCGCTGCCCTGGAAGTTCGACTTCGACGAGACGCCTCTTGCAGCCAACAAGGCGAACGTGAAAGAAGGCGAGCCCCCGATTACTTGGATCGGCGCCCGCTACCGCCACAAGATCCGCCAGCTCGACGGCGAGACGGTCATGGTCAAGGTGAGCACGATTCCCAAGGGCACCCGCAGCCAGAGCTGGATGGGTCACACGGACCTGAGCGATTACACGATCCAAGCCGACGTCCGCGGCGCCACCAACGACGGTAAGCTGCCGCAGATCGGCCTCATTGCACAACGCTACACGCTGGACCTGATGGGCAACGCCCAGAGTCTGCAGATACGCAGTTGGACCTCGCACCTGGACCGGTTCTCCAAGACGGTGCCTTTCGCCTGGGAGGCCGACCGCTGGTACACGATGAAATTCCGCGCCGCCACGGAGGACGGCAAAGCGGTGCTCCGGGGCAAAGTCTGGCCGCGGGGCGAGTCGGAGCCCGACGAGTGGTCGATTCGTGCCGTTGATGAGGCGGGAAACCTGGCCGGCAGCCCTGGCCTGTTCGGCAAGGCCGACGACGCCGAGATCTACCTGGACAACATTACCATTACCGCCAATTGAGAAGTGAAAAAACGCATGAGACTGATTCGATTTCGATACTGGCCCTCTATGCTCGTGATTCTGGGAACGCTGGTCTTGCCGCAGCTTGGCTGCAGCCAGACCGATCCGGCCGCCGCCGCGGGCGGCACGGCCAAGGCAGCCCCGCTGGCGGCGGCCGATGCCAAGCAGGACCAGCAGCGCGGCGGCCAGAAGGCCCGGCAAGGTCAAGCGGCCAAGAAAAGGACCGACGCACGAGCCAAGGCGGGCCGGCGCACTGCGGTCGCTCAAGCCGACGCTCAACCCAACAAGGAATGGAACCAGTGGGCTGGGTCGCCGGCCCGCAACAACACGCCGGTAGGGCAGAACATTCCGATCGACTGGGATCCGGGCCATTTCGATTTCGACACGGGCGAGTGGCAGTCTGAATCGTCGCGAAACGTCAAGTGGGTGGCCAAGCTCGGCTCGCAAAGCTACGGAAACCCGGTGATTGCCGACGGCAAGGTTTTCGTCGGCACCAACAACGGCGCCGGCTGGCTCGATCGCTACCCGCCCGACGTCGACCTGGGGTGCCTGCTGGCCTTCAACGAAGCGGATGGGGAATTCCTCTGGCAGCACTCCAGCGAAAAGCTGCCCACGGGGCGGGTGCACGATTGGCCGTTGCAAGGCATCTGTAGCACGCCGTTGGTCGAGGGCAAGCGGCTGTGGTTCGTCACCAGCCGGGGTGAAGTGGCTTGCCTGGACACCGAGGGCTTCCACGACGGCGAGAACGACGGCCCCTACCAGTCGGAGCCCAACGACAACACCGACGAGGCCGACGCAATCTGGTATTTCGACATGATGAGCGAGCTGCAGGTGTCGCAGCACAACATGGCGAGCTGCTCCATCACGGCCGCCGGCGACATCCTGTTCGTGTGCACCTCGAACGGCGTCGACGAGGCCCACAGCGAGAATCTTCCTTCGCCGAACGCTCCCAGCTTTCTGGCCATGGACAAGAACACGGGGCGGGTGTTGTGGCACGACAACTCGCCCGGCACCAACGTGCTGCACGGCCAATGGTCGTCTCCGGCCTATGCCGTGCTGGGCGGCGTGCCCCAAGTGTTGTTTGCCGGCGGCGACGGCTGGCTCTACAGCTTCCGGGGCGAGGCCACGCCCGACGGCAAGCCCGAACTGTTGTGGAAGTTCGACTGCAACCCCAAGGAGTCGAAGTATACCGTCAGCAGCAGCAGCACCCGCAACCACCTGATCGGAACGCCGGTCGTGTATGACGGGCTGGTCTACATCGCCGTCGGCGAAGATCCCGAGCATGGCGAGGGCAACGGCCACCTCTGGTGCATCGACCCCACCAAGCGCGGCGACGTCAGCAGCGAGCTGGCCTTCAAGGTCGACGACCGCACCACGCCGATCCCGCACCGCAGGCTCCAGGCAGTCATCCCCCAACAGGGCGAGATCGCCGTCTCCAATCCCAACTCGGCCGCCGTCTGGCACTACACCGAGTACGACTGGAACGGCGACGGCGAGATCGAGGAGTTCGAGGAAAAAATGCACCGCACCTGCGGCACCGTGGCCATCAAGGACGATCTGCTGTTCATCCCCGACTTCAGCGGCCTGTTCCACTGCCTCGACGCCAAAACCGGCGAGGTGCACTGGACCTACGACCTGTACGCGGCCACGTGGGGCTCGGCCATGATCGTGGAGGACAAGGTCTACGTCGGAGACGAGGAAGGCAAGGTCTCCATCTTCCGGCTTTCGGCCGACCCCGACGTGGCCATGCAGAAGGACGGCAAGGGAAAGTACCAACCCATCGCCCAGGTCGAGATGGGCAATGCGGTCTACAGCACGCCCGTGGTCGCCAACAACATTTTGTACATCGCCAACAAGACGCACCTGTTCGCCATCCAGGAGACCGACGACCGCGTAGAGGCCGCTGGCAGCCAGCACGGCGAGTCGGCGGAGCAGCCGTGACCAGGCGCGTGCTCGACGTAGGGCAATGCCAGGCCGACCACGGGGCCATCCGCCGGCTGCTCGAAGTGCACTTTGCCGCCGAAGTGGTCCAGGCCCATGGTCTCGACGACACGCTGGCGCATTTGCGCGCGGGCCGCTTCGACCTGCTGCTGATCAATCGCAAGCTCGACGCCGACTCCAGCGACGGCATGGACGTCCTGCGGGCGATCAAGGCCGATCCCCGCTTCAGCGACCAGCCGGTCATGCTGGTGACCAATTACGCCCAGCACCAGCAGGCGGCCCTAGCCGCCGGGGCCGTGCCCGGCTTCGGCAAGGCCCAACTCGACGCCCCTCAGACTCACGCCGCCCTCGCCCGCCTGCTCGGCACCTGACTTCGCCTTCGCCCGTAGCTGAAGTCGCCAGAATTCAGGCCCCCAGAACTCTGGCAAGTCCTGCCGCCTCGGGGCCGACCCCTCTTCTGCCTTCTGCCCTCTGCCCTCTGCCTTCTGCCTGTTATACAATAACTTG
>JBBDNX010000005.1:0-8888 GCA_040877345.1 Pirellulales bacterium | reverse complement strand
TGGCCGATGAGCCCGCAAGGGCCGGCAACTATACAGCCGCGCTGGACGGCAGCGATCGCTGGGAGCTGGTCTTTGCGCCGGGACTCGACGAGGCGCTGGCCCAACTGGCCGCAGACGGGTTCGACGCGCTGGTGGCCTTGATCGCGCCGCCCCGGCTGGATGGCATCGAGCTGCTGCGCCGCCTGCAAGAGCGATCGTCCAGGATACCGGTGGTGATGGTGGCCGAGGCCGCCAGCGTCGAAACGGCGGCGGCCAGCCTGCGGTTGGGCGCCGGCGACTACCTGAGCGCGCCGCTGGCGGCCGGCGAGCTGGCCCGCAGCCTCGACCGCTTGCTCAAACAAGAGCGGCTGGGCGCCGAGCACGAGCTGCTCCGCCGCCAGGTCGAGCGGCCCTACAGCTTCGACGACATGATCGGCACCTGCCCGGCAATGCAGAAGGTGTTCGAGACGATCGAGCAGGTGGCCGCCTCGGACGTCGACGTGCTGGTGGTCGGCGACACGGGGACCGGCAAGGAGCTGGTGGCCCGGTCGATCCATCGCCGCAGCCGGCGGGCCGACCGCCCCTTCGTGCCGGTCGATTGCGGCGCGATTCCCGAAAACCTGCTGGAGGGAGAATTCTTCGGACATGAGCGGGGGGCCTTTACCGGCGCACACGAGCGGCGAATCGGCCTCCTGGAGTTCGCCGACGAGGGGACGTTTTTTCTCGACGAGCTGGGGGAGCTGCCGCTGTTGCTGCAAGCCAAGCTGCTGCGGACGTTGCAGGAACGCAAGATCCGCCGCGTGGGCGGGCGCGACGAGATCGACGTCGACGTCCGCGTCGTGGCCGCCACCGCCCGCGACCTGGACGACATGATCCAGGCCGATCGTTTCCGCAAGGACCTCTACTACCGGATCAACGTGGTCCGCATCGACCTGCCGTCACTGCGCAGCCGCGGCGACGACCTGGGGCTGCTGTGCGAGTATTTTGCCACCCGCTACAGCCGCGAAATGGGCAAGCACCTGGTGGGCATCACGCCCGAGGCCTACCAGGTGCTGGCCCAATACAGTTGGCCGGGCAACGTCCGCGAGCTGCAAAACGTGATCCGCCGGGCGATCGCCCTGGGGCATGGCACGATGATCGGCCTGGGAGACCTGCCCGATGCCCTGGTGCAACAGGCCGGTCAGCGCGAGGCCGCCGCCGCCGATTCAGCCCAGCGCGATTCAGCGGGGGCCGATTCAGCAGAGACCGATTCAGCGGCGGCCGGCTACTTTCAGATGCGCGAGCGGCACATGGCCGCCTTCGAACGGCAGTATCTGACGCAGCTCTTGTCGCGGCACCGGGGCGACGTCAAGCTGGCCGCCCGCGAAGCCCGCCTGCCGCGCGGCACACTGTACCGGCTGATGAAAAACCACGGCCTGGACGGCGCCAGCTTTCGCTAGCTAGCCCTGGCGTTGATCGAACGTGGCGATCTCCAGCGCGGCCAGGCGCTCGATGAGCTCCACGGGTGTTTGCGGCCTTCGCAGCGGCTCCTTGGCCAGCATCCGGTGGACCAGCCGGCCGACGTCCGAGGGGAGCTGCGGAACCAGCGCCCGCACGTCGGGCGGCTCGACCTGCCGGTGCTGTTCGGCCAGTTGGGCCAATTCGCTGCCCGCGAACGGCAGCCGGCCGGTCAACAGCTCGAACAAGGTCACTCCCAGGCTATAGATATCGCTGCGGATGTCGGGCCGCAGGGCGCTGGTGATCATTTCCGGGGCCACGTATGCCATGGTGCCGGCCACGCAGCGGTCGACGAGCGAGCCGCTTTCGGCGGGCATCCGAGCGAAGCCCAGGTCCAAAAGCGTGGCGTGTCCTTCGGGCGAGATGATGATATTGCCCGGCTTCACGTCGGCGTGCATCCAACCCTGCTGGTGCAAGGCGGCCAGGGCCTGGGCCACCTGGCGGATCAGCCAGAGCGCCAAGGGGAGCGCCGGCGGGCTGCCGCCTGAGCGGGCCCGGCCGATGGAGTCGGCCAGCGTGCTGCCGGCAAGCCAGGGCATCACCACGTAATACGGCGGCTCGCTCACGTGGGCCGAGAGGATCGAAATCAGGTGCGGATGTGAGACTTTGCGGCCCACCAGGGCTTCGCGGCGGAGCATTTCCACGGCGGCCTGGTCGAGCTGCCACGGTTCGAGCAGCACTTTCACGGCGTAGCAAGCGGGACGGTCGGCGGGTCCGTCGGCGGGCCGGGCCTGGAAGACGCGGCAGAGCTTGCCGGCCGCCGCCAGCCGGACCAGGTGCCATGGCCCCAGCCCGCCCAGCGGCTCGGTTGGGCCGACCCGTGGCCGGCGATGCTTGGGAACTATCTTCAACGCAGGTTTTCCTCGCTAGCGCGTCGGTGGTATACGCCCTGGGGGGCGTTGGACCTCGCTGGCGCGTCGGTGGTATACGCCCTGGGGGCGTTGGACCTCGCTGGCGCGTCGGGTTGGTAGAGGCGCAACGTCCAATATCAATTGAATCGGTTGTAACGATCGCCAAGTTGAGCGAAGCCGGGCAATCGGGGGCCTTCGGCTGCTGGCTTTCGCGCCGCCGGCGAGCTAGCTTGCTATGGCCGCCAGCCCCACTTAAAATCGCTTTTCCTGAGACAATCAACGGCATCTCCGTGCCCACCTCACAGCGAATCTCGATAGGACACGACCCCCATGCGAATCCTTTGTTGGCCGGCCTGCCTGCTGCTGGCGGCCTTGGCACTCACGGGCGGCTGCAGCAGCCAGCGGACTGAGACCTCATCCCTGCCGGCTGCCAAGCGGATCATTTTGTTGACCAACGGCAACTCGCCTTTCTGGGACACGGCGCGGGCGGGCTTGGACGCGGCGGACGACGACCTCCAGCTCGAGCGGGACGGCTTCGAGGCGGTGCTCGAAGTGAACGATGGCACGCCGCAGGGCCAGATCGACAAGCTCAAGCAGTTCGCCAGCCAGCGCGACATTGTAGCGGTCGGCGTTTCGGTGATCGACGCGGCCAACGTGGCTGTCGCCGACGAAATGAAGAAACTGCAGGACAAGGGGGTCCACGTGGTGACGATCGATTCGGACGTGGACCGCGACAAGCTCCGCGACGCCCGGTTCGCTTTCATCGGCACCGACAACCTGGCCGGAGGCATCGAGCTGGGGACCGCGGCCAGGCACCTGCGGCCGGAAGGGGGCCAGTACGTGACGTTCGTGGGACGTACCGGCGCGCAGAATGCGATCGAGCGCGTGAGCGGTTTCAAGCAGGGCGCCGGCGACAAGTTCGAGGCGCTGGACAACATGGCCGACGACCTGGACCGCACGCGCGCCCGCGACAACGTCCGCAATGCCATCTCGAACCACCGGGGCCTCAACGTGCTGGTGGGCATCTGGTCGTACAACGCCCCGGCCATCGTCGACGTGGTGCGGCAGTTGAATCGGCGAAGCGACTTTACCATCGTGGCGTTCGACGCCGAACCCGTTGCGATCAAGGACATGGAGGCCGGCTTCATCGATGCCATGGTCGTGCAGAACCCCTTCGAGATGGGTTACCAGGGCGTGCGGCTGATGAAGGCGCTGGCCCAGGACGACAAGGCGACGATCGCGGAGATGCTGCCCAACAGTGAAGGCGACGGCGGAGACATTTACGACACCGGATTGAAAGTAGTCGTCCCGGACGAGGATTCGCCACTGCAGGCGGATCTGTTCGGCGAAAAGACCGAGTTCCTCCAGTTGGGCGACTTCAAAAACTGGCTCGCCAAGTACGGGCTGCAGGGCTCATGAGTCCCCTGCGGCCCAAGGCGTTTCCGCTTGGCTGGCTGGCGCGCAGCGAAGCGGGGCTCGGCCTGGCGGTCGTGGCCGTGGTGCTGCTGACCCTGCTTTTTGACCAGCAGCGCACCTACTATTACTTGCCCGAGCTGAGCGCGCTGGATGTCCTGCGGCACACGTCGATGCTGGGCATCTTCGCCCTCGGGGCGGCCATCGTAATCATCTCCGGAGGCATCGACCTGTCGGCCGGCTCGGTGATCGCCTTCAGCGGAACCATCTGCGCGACGCTGATGGTGTTTCTGGCGCCCGAGGCCATGCAAAAGGCCGAACCGCTGGGCGCCGGCGTCATCATCCTGGCCGTTGGCGGCACGCTGGTCGTGGGTTTCCTGATCGGCAGCTTGCACGCCTGGCTGATCACGGTGATCGGGCTGCCCCCTTTTATCGCCACATTGGCCACGCTGGTCGGGCTGCGCAGCCTGGCCAGGGCCGTGATCGAAAACGTGACCTTGCACGCGTTCGGCGCCCGCACCACGCAGATTCAGATTTTCGACCAGCAGTTCCGCGCGCTGACCACGTCGGTCTGGCTGCGCGCGGCGCTGTTCCTGATGCTGGCCGTGGCGGCCTGGGTGCTGTTGAGCCGGACCGTGGTGGGTCGGCACCTGTATGCCTTGGGCGGCAACGAGGAGGCGACGCGGCTGAGCGGGATCCGCACCGACCGCCTGAAATGGCTGGCTTACGCGCTGAGTGCGATGCTCTCGTCGATCGCCGGCATCTTCTATATCGGCGACCAGAGCGTGGCGGACCCGCAGACGCTCGCCAGGGGCTACGAGCTGAATGCCATTGCGGCCGCGGTGGTCGGCGGCTGCAGCCTGCGGGGCGGCATCGGCACGATACCCGGCACGGTGCTGGGCTGCCTGTTTCTCCGTGTTGTCATCGACGGCATCGCCAAGATCATCAAGACGGGGGCCGACGTGTACGAGTGATTGATCGTGGGCATCGTGGTGGTGCTGGCCGTGGCCTTGAACCTGCTCCGTGAAACGAGCGGGCGGCGGAAGCGATTTTTCGAAGGGCCGCTGGGGGCGGTGACGGTGATCAACCTGGCCCTGTTGCTCGGCGTGCTGACCACGCTGGTGGCCAGCCCGACCTCGGGGCAGGTAGCGGTGCCGGTGGGTCTGGCCTGCCTGGCGTTGTTCAAGCTGTTCGAAGCCGCCCGCGCTCGCCGGGCAGGCGGTTAAACGGCTCTGTTAGAGAGATCGGACCCTCGAATGGACGTATCGCCGCTGATTTCGATCCGCCGCGTGACCAAGCGGTTTCCGGGCGTCGTGGCGCTGTCGGACGTGTCACTGGACATTCCGGCGGGCGAGCTGCACGCGATCGTCGGCGAGAACGGCGCCGGCAAGAGCACGTTGATGAAGCTGCTAGCCGGGGTGATCGGCTCCTTCGAGGGAGAGCTGCTGCTGCGAGGCCGGCCGGTCCGCTTCGCCGATACGCGGGCCGCGGAGGCGGCTGGGATCGGCATCATTCACCAGGAGCTGAACCTGGTCGATGAGCTATCGGCCGCGGCCAATGTCTTTCTCGGCCGGGAAAAGCGGACGCGGCTGGGCCTGCTCGACAACCGCGCGATGGAGCGCTCGGCCGCCGAGCTGCTCGAGCAGTTGGAGTGCCGGGTGGTGCCGTCCGAGCGCGTCAAGACGCTGCGCGTGGGGGACCAGCAGCTCGTCGAGATTGCCAAGGCGCTCTCCCGCGAGACCGAGATCCTGATCATGGACGAGCCGACCAGCGCCCTGACCGAGAGCGAGGTGGCCCGGCTGTTCCGTGTCATCGAACGGCTCAGGGCCCGCGGCGTGACGATCCTGTATATCTCGCACAAGATGGACGAGGTCTTCCGGCTGGCCGACCGGATCACCGTGCTGCGCGACGGGCGGCTGGTGACCACCGTGCCACGCGCCGACACCGATCCTCGCCGGATCACGCATTTGATGGTGGGGCGCGAGATCGAGTCGGTCCGGGTGGCCGAGCATCGCGTGCCGGGCCAGCCCGTGCTCGAAGTCGAGGGTTTATCGCTCCCCTGGCCCGGCCACGCCCGCGCCTGGCGCCTGCGCGACATCAGCTTTTCCTTGCGCCGGGGGGAGATCCTGGGCGTGGCCGGCTTGATGGGCGCCGGACGCACCGAGATCCTGGAATGCCTGTTCGGCTCCAGTGCCGAAGCCTATACCGGCTCGATCCGCCTCGAAGGCCGCCAGGTCATGTTCCGCCACCCGGCCGAAGCCAGGCGGGCGGGGATCGCCCTGGTCACCGAGGACCGCAAGCGGCTGGGACTCTTCGATCAAATGACCGTGGGCCAGAACATCACGCTCTGCACGCTGCGCCAGGCCGCCGCCCGCTGGCTCGTCTCCCCGGCGCGCGAACGCCGCATGGCCGCCGACACCGTGGGGCAGCTCAACGTGAAGACCACCGGAGTCGACGTGCCGATCACCAGTCTCAGCGGCGGCAACCAGCAGAAGTCGATCATCGGACGATGGCTGCGGACGCGTCCCAAGGTGTTGCTGCTGGACGACCCGACCCGGGGCATCGACGTGGGAGCCAAGGCCGAGATCTACCGGCTGATGGATCGGCTCTGCCGCGACGGCCTGGCGATGATCGTGACCTCCAGCGAGCTGCCCGAGCTCTTGACCGTCTGCGACCGGATTCTGGTGATCTGCGAAGGCCGGCTGACCGCCGAGTTCAACCGCGCCGAGGCGACCGAGCAGCGGATCATGGAAGCCGCCACGCTCCGCTCCGCCGGCTGAAACTCAGCTCCCGATATAGCGGGCGTAAAGCGCCCGGGCCGTGGCGATGTCGTCGGTGCCGCCGATGATCGCCCGGCCGTCCGGAAAGATGGTGAACTGGTAGTCGTCGACCGCCAGCCGCAGCAGAAACGCGTTGCGGGTGACGCGGCCCACCCCTGCCAGCTTTTCTGCCAGAGCGTCCAGCGGCAGCGCCTCGCCGCCGGGCCGCATCAATTGCACGGCGTTACGCCCACACAGCACGGCCGTGTGGCTGCCTCGCTGGCCCGACAGCCAGTCAAATTCGCCGCGCCGGCAAACCGGGCAGTCGGACGCCTCTCGGGCCGCGGCGGCCTTCATGTTCAAAATGCGGTTTTCCCACAGGTCGAAGACCAGCAGCGAGCGTTGGATTGCCTCCCGATGGCCTGCCAGGATCTTGATGGCCTCCATGGCCTGGATCGAGGCAATCACGTTGACAATGGGAGCAACGATGCCGGCCGTGTCGCAGGTCTCGGCCATTCCCGCCGGCGGCGGCTCTTCCATGATGCAGCGCAGGCAGGCCGTCTCGCCCGGCAGGATGGTCATCGTCTGGCCGCCGGCGCCGATGCAGCCGCCGTAGACCCAGGGCAGGCCGAGCTTCACTGCCGCATCGTTCAACAGATAGCGGGTTTCGAAGTTGTCGGTGCCATCCAGAATCACGTCGACCCCCTCGCAGAACGCCAGCACGTTGGTGTGGTCGACGTCGGCCACAATCGGCTCGATCTCGATCTGCGAGTTGATCCTGCGCAGCTTGTTGGCCGCGGCGATCGCTTTGGGCAACTGGGCCGCCACGTCGTCCTCGTCGAACAAGACCTGCCGCTGCAGGTTATTGGTTTCGATGAAGTCGCGATCGACAATCCGCAACGAGCCGACGCCGGAGCGCGCCAGCGTGTTGGCCAGCACGGTGCCCAGAGCGCCGCAGCCGCAGATCAAGGCCCGGCTGGCCAGCATGCGGCTCTGCCCCTCGTTGCCCAGTGGCGCGAAGCGTGTCTGGCGGATATAGCGGTCTGGTATCTGGCTCGATTCGGTCATGGGGCTGAGTTGCAAAAGTGGGGGCGCGGCCGGCGGCCGCCCGGAAGCGAGATCCTTTCTTACACCACGTAACCTGCAAAGTCACCTGGTTCGGCCAGTTCACGCTCGAGTTGGTCGCACTGCCGCCGGGCCTCGACCAAGTCGTCACGCCAGCCGGCCGGGCGGTGAGCAATCACCGGCAGCCGGCAGTCCCGAGCACGGCGGGCCAGCTCGACCCCATCGGAGCCCCGGCAGACCGCCACGTCGGCCCAACTCGGCGGCTCGGCCGCCGCGGCCGGCGGACCAGGCCAGCCCAACAGCAGGTTGCCGGCTTCCATGCGGATCGACGGGTGCAAATCGGCATCCGTCTCAAGAACGGCCAGCGCTACCGCCGGCCAGCGCGCCAAGGCGCGCACCTGGCCTGGCAGCCATTCGGCCGGCCCCTCCAGGTGTGCCAGCAAGGCCACTCCGACGCGGCTGGCCTCGTCGCATAGTTGGTCGTCCGGTTGATGGACATACATGGCAGTGCCGGATTCGCGCCAGGCAGCCCAATCGCGGTTGGGCGTTTCGTCCCGGTCGACGGCATGCGGCACCCAGACGCTCGACTCGAACAACAACCTTCGTCCGCGGGTGCCGAGCGGACGGATGCCCCACGGTCGCTGGACGGAGCCCAGCAGCTCTTTCCCCCGACGCAACTCGACGTGCACCTGGTACAGAAACGGCATGTCGGCGGTCCAGAAACAGGGGTCGGGCAGTATCGCCTCCGCCAGCAGATCCGGCGTGCGGCCGCTGCCGGACAATCCAACCGGCGGCGGTTTTTCAGCCAGCGGTACGCTGGTCTTGAGCGTATGGGAGTAAAGGCAACTGGGTCCGACGACGCGACCGGCCAGCTTGCAGCCGGCCAGCTCGCCGCCGTGGCCGAGGCGGGCGTAGATCCGCGCCAATCCCGAGCTGGCATCGCCAAAGAACACCTGCAGCCCCTCGAGCAATCCGGTTTGTTCCATGGGGCTCATCACGGGCGTTTGCTCCCCGCTCTCAGGCCGCTTTCTCAGGCCGACTGCTCCTGCAGATCTTCGGCCAGCGCGCGGGCCAGGTAACGGCCCGTGACCGACTCGGCATTGCGCGACACCATCTCCGGCGTGCCTTGGGCGACGACGCGGCCGCCCGCCTCGGCCGCGCCCGGGCCCAGATCGATGATGTAGTCGGCCGCCTTGATCAGTGGCAGGTTGTGCTCGACGACGATCAGCGAGTGCCCCAGCGCCAGCAGCGCTTCGAAGCAATCGAGCAGTTGCACGACGTCGGCAAAGTGCAGCCCCGTGGTCGGCTCGTCGAGGATGAACAA
>JBBDNX010000004.1:0-8899 GCA_040877345.1 Pirellulales bacterium | reverse complement strand
TACAACGGCAAGAGCCTGCCGGGCTTCACGGAAGACAACATCAAGGAGCTCCGCGAGCAGGCGGCCAACGAGGGGATGCAGGGCATCTCGCCACGTTACGTGCAGGACAAGATTTCCAACGCCCTGGTGGCCCATCCCGATGCCAGTTCGATCAATCCCTTCATGGTGCTCAACGAGCTGGAATCGGGTCTCAAGCACCACAGCTTGATCACCAGCGAGGAGACGCGGGGCCAGTTCCGCGAGCTATTGGGCGTGGTCAAGGAGGAGTACGAGAACATCGTGAAGAACGAAGTGCAACGGGCGATCGCGGCCGACGAGGACGCGCTGAAGCGGCTCTGCGCCAACTACATCGACAACGTCAAGGCCTACACCCAGCGGGAAAAGGTGAAGAACAAGTTCACCGGCCAGTACGAGGAGCCCGACGAGCGGCTGATGCGGTCGATCGAGGAAAAGATCGATATCCCCGACGCCCGCAAAGACGACTTCCGCCGCGAGATCATGAACTACATCGGCGCCTTGTCGATCGACGGCCGCACGTTCGACTACAAGACCAACGAGCGGCTCAACAAGGCCCTGGAGCTCAAGCTGTTCGAGGACCAGAAGGACACGATCAAGTTGACCAGCCTGGTCTCCAACGTGGTCGACGCCGACACGCAGGCCAAGATCGACGTGGTCAAGGGCCGGCTGATCAGGGACTACGGCTACGATGACGAAAGCGCTACGGACGTGTTGAACTATGTGGCCAGCATCTTTGCGCGAGGCGACGCCAAGCGTACCTGAGCGGGTCAGGCTTGAGACGAAGCCCGCCGCCGCCGGGCAGCGGCCCCGCGGGGGCCCCCTGGGGAAGAGGCCATGTTTATGAAAATCGAGCGCGACCAATCGCGCTTCAGGCAGATTGTGCGGGGCAAGATCCGCCAGAATCTGCGCAAATACGTGACCCACGGCGAGTTGATCGGCCGCAAGGGTCGCGATCTGGTCAGCATCCCCATCCCGCAGCTCGATGTGCCCCACTTCCGCTACGGCAAGAACGGCTCGGGCGGCGTCGGCCAGGGGGACGGCGAAGAGGGCACCCCGATCGGCAAGGCCGACGACGACGATCAGCAGGGCCAAGGCCAGGCCGGCAGCGAGCCGGGGGGCCACATCCTGGAAGTCGAGGTGTCGCTCGACGAGCTGGCGCAGATCCTGGGCGACGAGCTGGAACTGCCCCGCATCGAGCCCAAGGGCAAGGCCAACATTACGGAGGAAAAGTCGCGTTACACCAGCGTCCGCCGGAGTGGCCCCGAGTCGCTGCGGCACTTCAAGCGGACGTACATGGAGGCGCTGCGGCGGCAGATTTCGTCGGACACCTACGACGCCCGCCGGCCGCTGGTCGTGCCGATCCGCGACGACAAGCGCTACCGCTCCTGGACCACCGTGCCGCTGCCCGACGCCAACGCGGTGGTGATCTACATGATGGACGTGTCGGGCTCGATGACCGACGAACAGAAGCAGATCGTCCGCACCGAGGCCTTCTGGATCGACACCTGGCTCAAGAGCCAGTACGACGGGCTGGAGACGCGCTACATCATCCACGACGCGGCGGCCAAGGAAGTCGACGAGGAGACGTTCTACCACACCCGCGAGAGCGGGGGGACGCGGATCAGCTCGGCGTACCAGGTGTGCATCGATCTGTTCGCGCGGGAGTTTTCTCCCACGGAATGGAACGTTTATTGCTTCCAGTTCTCCGACGGCGACAACTGGGGCGAAGACAACCAGGCCAGCCTGAAGATGCTCCGCGAGCAGATACTGCCCCACGTCAACTTGTTCTGCTACGGGCAGGTGGAAAGCCCCTACGGCAGCGGCGAGTTCCTGCGGACGCTGCGGGACGGCCTGGCCGTGGGCGCCGAAAACCTGGTGCTGTCCGAGATCCGGGACCGCGACGCGATTTACGACTCGATCAAGATGTTTCTGGGCAAGGGGAAGTAGCCGCCGTGGCCAGCCACCGCATCGAACCGCTGCCGCCGCAACTGGCCGAGATCCAGGGCCGCATGGAGGAGTACGCGCGGGGCTACGGGCTCGATTTCTTCCCCACGATCTTCGAGTTGATCGACCACGACCAGCTCAACGCCATCGCGGCCTACGGCGGTTTCCCCACCCGCTATCCGCACTGGCGGTTCGGCATGGAGTACGAGCAGCTCGCCAAGGGCTATTCGTATGGCCTGCAGAAGATCTATGAGCTGGTGATCAACAACGATCCCTGCTACGCGTACCTGATGCGGTCCAACGCGCTGACCGACCAGAAGATGGTGATGGCCCACGTGTACGGGCACTGCGACTTCTTCAAGAACAACGCCTGGTTCAGCCACACCGACCGGAAGATGATGGACCACGTGGCCAACCACGGCAACCGGATCCGCCGTTACATGGACCGCTTTGGCGTGGAGGAAGTCGAGGCCTTCATCGATGCCTGCCTGAGCATCGAGGACTTGATCGACGTCCACTCCCACTTCATCAAGCGGTACGACGACCGGGTGCGTCACGAGTTCAAGCCGGCCGAGGAGCCGGACGAAGAAGAGCCGCCCCCCCCCGGCCGCTTCCAGGCCAAGCACTACATGGACCAGTTCATCAACCCGCCCGACGTGCTGGCCGTCGAGGCCGACAAGCGCCGGCAGAAGCGGGTCGACGAACAGTTCCCCAAGGAGCCGGTGCGCGACGTGATGCTGTTCGTGCTGGAACACGCTCCGTTGAAGCCCTGGCAGCTCGACGTGCTGTCGATCATCCGCGACGAGGCCTACTACTTCGGCCCGCAGGGCCAGACCAAGATCATGAACGAGGGCTGGGCCAGCTACTGGCACTCGACCATCATGACCCGCCAGGGGCTGCTGCCGGCCGACGTGATCAACTACTGCGACCATCATTCCGGGACGATGGCCACGTCGCCGGGCCGGCTGAACCCCTACAAGCTGGGGTTGGAGCTGCTGCGCGACATCGAAGAGCGCTGGAACAAGGGGCGTTTCGGCAAGGAGTACGAGGAGTGCGACAACCTGGCCGCCAAGCGCGACTGGGACACCGGCACGGGGCTGGGGCGGGCGAAGATCTTCGAGGTCCGCAAGATCCACAACGACCTGACGTTCATCGACACCTTCCTCACGCTCGATTTCTGCCGCCAGTACAAGCTTTTTTCGTTCGGCTACAACGAAGACACGAACTACTACGAGATCGAGAGCCGCGAGTTCCCCAAGATCAAGCAGCGGCTGCTGTTCAGCCTGACCAATCGCGGGCAGCCGCACATCACGGTCCGCGACGGCAACTACAAGAACCGGGGCGAGCTGTTCTTGGCGCACGAGTTCAACGGCGTGGACCTGCAGATGAGCTACGCCCGCGACACGCTGGTCAATCTGCAGCGGCTTTGGGCCCGCCCGGTACACGTCGAAACCATGTTGGACGAGGTCAAAACCATACTTTCCTACGATGGGCACGAACACTCCGTGGAGCAGTTCAAGCCATCGAACCGATAGGAGGCAGTGACATGTCACTAGAGCATGAAGTCCGGCGATCGCTCGAGGCGCTCGCTCCGTTTTCACTTGGCAGTCATACCCTGGCAGCCGCGGCGGGCGATCAGCGGCTGGAGTGCGACCTGACGGCGCTGGACCGCCTGGCCTGCGAGTTTACGCGCTTCGAGCTCGCCAGCCAGCGGTTGTCGCAGGCCGGCATCGACGAGTTGAAGCGCGTCAGCGAGGCCTTGTCGAAGCGGCTCACGTACCTGCTGGAGCCGATCAGTCCCATCGAGGTCGACGCCCAGCAGTGCGTGGTGCAACTGCGCTCGAACCCTCCGGCCCGCGATGAGCAGGCCACCAGCTACTACGAGCTGTTGGTCCGCCGCGGCGGCCACCTGAGCCTGGCCCGGTGGGTGAAGGACGCCGGCAACGTCCGCCGGCCCCTGCCCGCGCAGGTCACCCGCCAGGTGCTGTTGCGCCTCGTCGGCGACTTTTCCGCAGTGGCCGGCTAGTAGTGACCCCATTTATGGGGTCCACGAGCTGAACTTCGCCGGACTGGCTCCGCCCTGGGGCCAAGCCCAGGTGGACGGTCCGTTACGGCCGACTCGCCGCCCTGCCGCGAAGTTTTCTGCTATGATCGGCATTTGGGCGGCCAACCCGGTTCCCAATGCATCCGACGCTTCCTCGCTAGCATGAAACACACCGAATCCCCCCCGGCCTCCGCTTCGCACGCGCCGGCCGCGCAGACTTCGCCCGCCGATGTCTCGCTCGAATTGAGCGAAGGCTGGCATTGCACGCACATCTACTACCGCTTCGATCGGGCGGCGCTGAAACAACTCGGCGACCGCGAGCGGGCCGAGGGGCAGGCGCAGCTCATCGCCACGCTCGATCCGGCCGGGCCCGATGCGCCGGCCCGCCTGCAAACCTCGGTCGTCAGCGGTCACAAGGCCGACTTCGGCCTGATGCTGCTCGATCCCAACCCGCTGGTCGTCGATGCGGTCCACCAGCGGCTGATGAGCGGGCCCTTGGGGCCGGCCCTGGTGCCGACGTATTCCTTCGTGTCGCTGACCGAAGTCTCCGAGTATGTCCCCTCGGTCGAGCAGTACGGCCAGCGGCTGGTGGCCGAAGGCGAAGACCCCCACGGCCCCGCCTACCAGGTGAAGTCGAAGGCCTACGAGGCCCGCGAGGAGATGATGCGCCGCCAGCGGCTGACGCCCGATTTTCCGGCCTGGCCCAACACCTGTTTCTACCCGATGAACAAGAAGCGCAAGGTGGGTGAGAACTGGTTCTTGCTCCCTTTCGACGAGCGCAACCGGCTGATGGCCGAGCACGGCAAAAGCGGCATGAAGTTCGGCGGCCGCGTGACCCAACTGATCACGGCGGCCGTCGGCTTGGACGACTGGGAGTGGGGCGTGACCCTCTGGGCCCGCAAACCCGAGTTTTTGAAGGAGATCGTGTACAAGATGCGTTTCGACGAGGCCAGTGCCCGCTACGCCGAGTTTGGTCCCTTCTTTATCAGCTACGTCATGACCCCCGCCGACATGCTCCGCCACTGCCGGGTCTGTTCGTAGTGACCGCATTTATGCGGTCTTTCCCGTTCGTGTGCCAGGCGTGGGGTGCTGCCTGCTGTCCACTGGCCACCGACCACCGACCACTGTCCACTATTGCTTCGGGGTAAGCACCAGGGTCACCTTGGTGCCCAGCGGCGGGATGCG
This sequence comes from Pirellulales bacterium, assembly GCA_040877345.1. Classification (GTDB taxonomy): domain Bacteria; phylum Planctomycetota; class Planctomycetia; order Pirellulales; family JAICIG01; genus JBBDNX01. Next base: position 3,708 of record JBBDNX010000004.1, on the reverse strand, counting down.
GGGAGTAAAAGCCTCGAACAACAGGCTGCCGGCCTCGGCCGAACTGGCAATCGGAAAATCGAGCATGGCGGTGGTGAAGTTCGAGACGCAGATGAAATCGCCCTGCTCGGCCTGGTAATACCGCTCGCCCGTCTGCTCGTCCACCCAGAACGTGCTGCCGCCAAAAACCCAAGGGTAAGTGACCGGTTCGAGCACTTCGGCCCAGGCGCTGGCCATGTTCGCCGACGCGGTCAACGGGTCTTCGTCGGGCGAGCGGTAGTATGGCCACGATCGTCGCAGCCAGTCCTGGGCCCGTGCTTTGCGGCGGATTCCCTTATCGTCCGTCCAGAACACGGTGACTTCGATCTCGGTGCCCCGCGCCGGCTCGAACTCGGCGGGGGCGCGGACGGGCTTGCCGGATTCGGCTCCAGGCTCGTCGGGTGAAACCGGCTCGGCCGGCGCCAGGTTGAATCGCGCCGGGTTGCCGGGTTCGGCCCCCAAGGCGAGCAGGGCCGCGTGAATATCGAGCGCTTCGGCCGGCACCGAAACGATCGACTCGTGCTCCTTCGACCCGCGCAGGCAGGCGAACAACTCCAGTTGCCCGCGGCGGAGGCAGATCTGCCCCACCATGACGACTCGTTTGCCTTTTGGATCGAGCCAGACCGGGAAGCGTGGGTCCAGGCGTGCCAATCCCGGCGGATCGACCGGGCGGGCCTGGCCCGAACTGTCCTGCTCGGTGGCCTGCTGCGAAGTGCCGTCTTGTTCGGCCGCCGGCTGCGAAGTTCCCGCCGCCTCGGGAGCGGGCCCCGGCTCGGCGGCAAGCAGCGCACCGCCTGTAAAAAGAGATGCCACGATGAGTAGTTTTCCGATCATTCGTTCGTGACTCGCCGTTCGCCACAGGCTCGTTGAAAAGAACCAGCTCGCAGCTCGCCATAGGGTTTGCCGCTGCGTTCAGGATATCATTGGCCGCCAAACGCTCCAAATGACGAACAGGAATCCCGCAGTCTTTCCCAATCGAAGGTCACGGGGGCGAACCGAATCCTGGTCCCACCACCCGATTTCTGCGCGCGCCCTAGGGCGCTTTTCCCCCTCTTCTGTCGTTGATCCGATGACGCTTCGGAGCTAAGATGTGGCGGCCAAGCCGACCGTTAACAGACCTTGGGTTGGAGGCAAACGGGCTCCGTCGGCATCCAGCGAGCCGCGATCAATCCCGTGCAGTCAGCGGGGCGAAACAACGACATTCTAACGAGGTAAGTTCATGACATATTCTCGTCGATCGGGTGTGGCCGTCCTTGTCGTAGCTGCCGTGTTCGCAGTCGTGACCTTGTCCGTCACATCAGGAAGCGGCCAAGGGAACCTTGGTGCGTTTGAGGGCACCGGTGCAGCGCCAAACCAAGGTGGTGCTGAGGCGCAGAGGCAGCAGCCGCAGGCACCGCCGGCCCCGGCCGTCGCAGTTGAAGATCGCGTGGCGCTTCTGGAACGAAAGCTCGCGGACCTGGAAAAGCAACTCGAGCGACTGCGCGCGGACACGGGAAAGTTTTATTCCTTAATGATGCAACGTACATACGACGGAGGACCCCGTACGGCCACTATTGGCCCTCTTATTGGCCCTAATATCCGAATGTCCCGGGGCAGGTCGCGATACCCTGAGGATCCCGTGCGTGCCGTGGTTGAGCCGGCACCCGTGGGTGCGATCTCGCGCCGCTACGCGTTGCCAAGGGGACGAAGTGACGCACTTGCGCGCTTCGTTCAAGAGCAAGGGCTGGCCGGCATCGAGCTTAGGGTGGATGGAGATGAACTCGAAATCGTGGCGACACCTGAAGTCCACGCCGCCGTGGCGCCTTTCATTGCGTTGTTGGGAAAAAAGTCGAGTGAGGCTGACCAATGAGCGCCCGCGGCCAAGCGAGGCGGCAGGCGGCTGGGAAAGGAGGCGGTATCTATGATCGTGGCCCGACTGGTAACAACCGCAAGCGGGACCGTCTTGCTGGGCGTCTGCTTCTGGTTCACTGACGGGGCGAGCAGCGGCATGGCCGTTGGCGACGTCGCGGATTCGTCCCTGTATCAGGCATCGCTCGAGTCGGCCATCAGCGAGATGGACCAAGCCGACACGAAACCCACTTCACCCGCATCTGGCACCTTGTCACCCGGCCGGTCGGCCGGTAGGCTTGCCGCAGACCACAACCGCATGGAATCGCTCGCTTATGGCCACGATTGCCGCACCGCGAACAACGTCCCGGGCCCCGCGCTTGCACGAGCCCTCCGCGGCAACAGGAATGGCATCCCAGCCACGTGCACGGTTCCACGAAGCGATGGCGCCGGGCAACACGGCGGCCTGGCAAGCCTGGCAGCGGCAGCTCAGCCGGCGCCATCGGAACCTGGGCCCGTGGCGGCGGTTGTCCGCGCAGGCGCCGCTGGCTTGGGGCCTGATCGAACTGATCGAACGGTCGGCCGGCGGCAACGGCAGCCTGGACCTCGCGGAGACGCTTGACCTGGTTTTGAGATTGGCCGAGATCCAGCCGGGTTCCCGCCGATCTCCGACGGGCCTGGACAAACAGTTGGCCTGCTGGCTGGCCGACGCGGTCGGGGCGCCCCTGTCGGCGGGATTGCTCATCGAACAGCTCGCCTGGGCCCACGCCTTGCCCCGCCTGGCGGCCAGCGTTTCGGCCGACTGCTGGTGGCAGTGCCTCGAGCAGCTTGTCGTCACCGCGGAAGAGGCGGCCGAAGCGCCGCGGCAAGTGCCGCTGTTGCCGCGCCAGTTGGCGGCGGTCGAGCTGCCATGGACGCTCGCCTGCCTGTTCCCCGAGCTGGAAGCGTGCCGGCGGCTGGCGCCGGACTCCGGCGCGGTCGTGCTCGAGGGAATGGACGAGCTGATGGATGCAACCGGGGTGCCGCGGGCAGCGCAGCTCGATTTGCTCCGCCCCCTGTTGGCTTGCTGGACGCGCTGCCGTGCCCTGTCGATCAAGGCGCCCGGCTGGTGGGATGCCGAAATCCACGGCCGCTACCAGCAACTGGTCCAGGAGGCTTTGCGGCTGGCCCGCCCCGACGGCAGCCAGGCCTTTTCAACGCGGTCTGAGTTCCAACTGCCGCAAGGCGCCGAACTGCTCCGCGCGGCTGCGGCCTTCAGCAACAAGCACGACCGATTGATCGCCGGCCTGGCATTGAACGGGAGCAAACGGGCACAAGGCCGCCCGGCAACCAGCGCCCGTCTGCCGGCCGCGTCGGGCAACTCCGAGTCGGCCGGCGTGGCCGTCTTGCGGTCGAGTTGGTCCAAGCGGGCGGCGGTGCTGAGCGTGGCCTATGGCGGGCCGGTGCTGGGCAGCGAATTGAACGTGAGGGGGGAAGTCGTCTGGTCGGGCCAGTCGAATCCCGTGGTGCAGCTCGACGGCAGGCCGCTGGAAGCCGATTCCGATTGGGAAGAGGTGTGCTGGGTCTCGGACGACGACGTCGATTACCTGGAGTTGCAACTGCTGCTGAGCGGAGGCGCGCGGATCGAGCGGCACTTGCTGCTGGCCCATGAGGGTCAATTCCTGTTCGTGGCCGACGCCGTGTTCACCGAGCAGCCGGCGGCGATCGATTATCGCTCGAGCCTGCCGTTGGCGGCCACGATGGGCTTTGCGCCCGAGGCCGAGTTTCACGAAGGGTGGCTCGCGGGTCGCAGGCGGCTCTGCCGGGTTCTGCCGTTGGCCCTTTCGGAGTGGCGCTGCGATCGCCGTGCGGGCACGTTGGCCG
>JBBDNX010000003.1:0-1659 GCA_040877345.1 Pirellulales bacterium | reverse complement strand
GCGTGGGGGGGCACGGGGGGAGGTCGCTGGGGGCGACTGCCTCTCGCTGGCGCGTCGGGGGGGACACACGGGGCCCTCGCTGGCGCGTCGGGTTAGTATACGCCCGGGGGGCGGACGGCCCTCGCTGGCGCGTCGGGTTAGTATGCCGCTGGCGCGGGGGACCTCGCTGGCGCGTCGGGTTGGTATGCTGGGGCGGCAGAGGAGGACGCGATGGATAGTGAGCGGTATCGCGAGCGGCCGAATGAGGGGCCGATGCCAGATCCGTTGGCGTTCTTGCTGACCTGGAACACCTATGGCACCTGGCTGCCGGGCGATGAACGCGGCTGGGTGAAGTACAAGCAGGGCAGGCAGGCGCCGGACCCGATCGTCAAGCTGGAAGCAGAGGCCCGCATGACCGAGGATGCCTGCGTGCTGGACGACGAACAGCGGATGCTGGTCGAGACCACCGTGGCCGATCACTGTCGCATCCGCGGTTGGACGATGTTGGCAGTGAACTGCCGCACGAATCATGTGCACGTCGTAGTCGCGGCGAGACACCGCGACCCCGACGAGGTCAGGGAGCAGCTCAAGGCCTGGTGCACGCGGCGACTGAAGGAGCTCGATGCCCAGCGAGGCATGGGCAGGCCGGGATCCGGCGAGCCGCGCACGCAGTGGTGGGCGGAGCGAGGAAGCGTGAGATGCCTGAACGACGACGAGAGTGTCGAGGCCGCAGTGCGGTACGTGCTGGAAGGGCAGGACCTGCCTCGGGAGAAAACGAATCCCGCGGCTGAGGAGGGGGATACCAACCCGACGCGCAAGCGAGGAGAGGATAAGCCAGGCGACGCGCCAGCCAGAAGAGCATGACCAAGGGGAGGAGATATACTAACCCGACGCGCGAGCGAGGAGAATCGGCGACGTGGTACGATGCGACGGAAGACCTCGCTGGCGCCAGGGCACGGAAAAGAAGGAAGACGGAAGACCTCGCTGGCGCGTCGGGTTAGTATGGGGAGACGCTGATGGCAGTTACGAATCGGGAACGAGTCGGCAAGGCGCTCGACCTGCTGGGGGCGGGGCTGGCGCCGTTCGTCGAACGGGAACTGCGCGACGTGCATGGCGAGCGGTGGCAGGAACTGGGACTGGAGGCGGGACAAAAGACGCCGGCCGCCGGCAAGAAACAGCCCAAGAGCAACCTGGCCGATCCGCAGGTGCTGCTGGCGGCCATGTGGAACCAGTGGAACAACGTCTTCGGGCGCACGCTGGGGTCTGCGGAGCGGAGCCTGGTCAGCGAGCTGCGCGACGTGCGCAACCGCTGGGCGCATCACGAGGCGTTCAGCGGCAACGACGCCTACCGGGCGCTGGATAGCGCGGGACGGCTGCTGTCGGCCGTGTCGGCGGACCAAGCCGCCGAGGTCGAGCAGATGCGGATGGATTTGCTGCGAGTCCAGTTCGAAGAGCAGCGGCGGGGCGAGATGCGCAAGGCCTCGTTCCAGCCGACCGAGGGCAAACCGCAAGGCGGGCTGAAGCCGTGGCGGGAGGTGGTCACGCCCCACCCGGACGTTTCGAGCGGGCGGTATCAGCAGGCCGAGTTCGCCGCCGACCTGTGGCAGGTGTACCAGGGAGAAGGAACCGACGAGTACAAGCACCCCACCGAGTTCTTTCGCCGCACGTTCATCACCGAGG
>JBBDNX010000002.1:0-1659 GCA_040877345.1 Pirellulales bacterium | reverse complement strand
AGCGCGCCACCGACACCGCCGTAAGCCCCCGAAGGGGGCGACAGTGATCGTAGCCCGAAGCTAGGTTGGCCAAGTCTTTCATTATTCAGGGTGCCGGCACGGCATGACGGACTCGCCAGAGTTCTGGCCGTTCCGGGTGCCACTGCTTCGAGGACCCGGCGTGCCGGGGTCCGAGAGGCAGTGCTGAGCCGCCCTCAACCCAAGCGTAGCTTTCGGCCGACCGGGCCAATCGCTACAATCCGTGGCTGCCAGACGACTTGTTTCCGGAGAGAATCCCACAGATGGCCAAGAGCAAGAAAAAGGTTGAGACCGTGTTCCTCGTCTGCGAGGAGACGGGCGACTACAACTACACGATCCGCAAGAAAACGGGGGGCGAAAAGCTGAAGCTCAGCAAGTACAGCCCACGCCTGCGCAAGCACACCCCGCACGTGGAAAAGAAGAAGTAACGCGCCGCCCAGGCAGCTAGCCGCAGCCCGGCGGAAGTTCAGGTGGCATCGTACGCAAGCGGTAACGGAGTCCGCGCTGGACCAATGGACGGGGATTTTCCACCCCGACCCCAGCGCCAGCCAACGTCAGGAAGATAAAAATGCCCAAGCAGTGGCGCATCCATCCGCACGACAGCCAACGCATCGCGGCCCTGGAGCGGGCCATGGGCATCCCGGCCGTCGTGGCCCGCCTCCTGATCTGCCGCGGCATCGACGACCCGGCCCGCGCCGGATGCTTTCTCGAAGCCCGGCTCAGCCAACTCCGCGATCCGGCCGAGCTGCCCGGCATACCGGCCGCGGTCGAGCGGATCATGGCCGCCGTGCAGGCCGGTCAACGGATCGTCGTCTACGGCGACTACGACGTCGACGGCATGACCGGCCTCAGCCTGCTGTGGAAGTGCCTGCGGCTGCTGGGCGCCGACGCCGGCTACTACGTGCCGCATCGCATCGACGAAGGCTACGGACTGCACCACGAGGCGCTGGCCACGCTGGCCGCCCAGGCGGCGCGGCTGGTGATCACCGTCGATTGCGGCATCACCAGCGTCGACGAGGCCCAGGCCGCCCGCTCCCTCGGCCTGGAGCTGATCATCACCGACCATCATCAGCCCGGCTCCGCCAAAGGCGGACTGCCCGAGGCGGCGGCCATCGTGCATCCCGGCCTGCCGGGCCATGCGTATCCGTTTGCCGGATTGAGCGGCGCCGGCGTCGCCTTCAAGCTGGCCTGGGCCTTGTGCCAGCACGCCAGCCAGGCCAAGAAGGTCGGCGAGGCGATGCGGAACTTCTTGTTGTCGGCCGTGGGGCTGGCGGCCCTGGGCACCGTGGCCGACGTCGTGCCGCTGGTGGACGAAAACCGGGTGCTGGTTCAGCACGGTCTCACCAGCTTGAAGGAGCGGCCCGGATTGGGGCTGGCCGCCTTGATGCAGGTGACCGGGCTGGCGCAGAAACCGCGGCTGGAATGCGAGGACATCGGCTTCACGCTGGCCCCGCGGCTCAACGCGGCCGGCCGCCTGGGGCAGGCCACGCTGGCGATCGACCTGTTGACCACGACCGTGCCCGAGCGGGCCATGGCGCTGGCCGAGTACGTCCACGAGCTCAACGCCAGCCGGCAGAGCCTGGAGCGGGGCGTCTACCTGGCGCCCTCGGGTTACGAGGTGGTCTTCACGTCCCTGGCGCT
>JBBDNX010000001.1:0-1669 GCA_040877345.1 Pirellulales bacterium | reverse complement strand
GGGTCGCAGTGTATCCATTGGAAGTCGCCGGTGCCCTCGGCGAAGGCCTGCACCCGTTCCTGGGTGATCTCGACCCAATCGCTGACCCCCAGAGGTTGACCGACCAGAGTCCGCAGTTCTTCCAGCCCCTTGACTACGCGGACTGCCATCTATCGGTTCCCCAAAGGACAGATTGCCAGCGCAAATCGACGTTGACCGAGCCGGCCGCTGCAGCGTATCGTCCGCGCGAGTGCCGCCGACGTCGGTGCTGGTGGGGCGATTGGGCAGCCCATCTGGTCTAAACTCCGTAAGTTAACGCCGATGCTCCATTCGAGCGGTTTTCCAGCTCGGACACAAGGCACCGCGCGCCGGCGGCGCGCGCTGGTGGCCGGGGTCGCACTGATCCTCTTGGCCCTGGCCGCCGGCTGCGCTTCGACCCAGTACGTCAAGCTCCGCTCGGTTCCCAACAGCCCGCTGGCCGAGCGGCTCAAACTGACCGCGCGGGGCGGACCGCAGCCGAGCGACCGCACGCTGCAGATCCTGCGGCAGTACGATCTTACACGCGACGTCAAGGGAAACCTGCAGCCGCTTGTCGACAAGTTCCAGGCCATTGTCTCCCGCGAGCCCTCGGCCGAAAAAGTGTACTGCTTTGCCGAGCTGAGCTTCCTGGCCGGCAAGAAGCTGGAAAAGAAAGAACCCGCCGCCGCCCTGGACCACTACGGGGCCGCCGTCACGCACGCCTACTTGTACCTGTTCGACGAACGGTACGCCGCCTTGCGTAACCCGTACGACCCGCAGTTCCGGGCCGCCTGCGACCTGTACAACGGGGCCCTGGAAGGCGCGCTGCGGATCGTAAAGAAGCAAGGAGACCTCTTGCCGGGCTGCACGCACACGATCCAAACGGCCACGCAGTCCTGGGACGTGACGGTCGTGGCCAGGCCGGGCAACTGGCAGCCGGACGACTTCGAGCGGTTCGAGTTCGTCTCCGATTATGAGGTACAAGGGCTGACCAACCAATATCAAAGTTTTGGCTTGGGGGTGCCGTTGATCGCGGTGCGCAAGCAGCGGCCCCAGCAGGGCCCCAGCGAGCGTTTCTATCCTCCGCGGTTGAGCTTTGCGGTCACGGCCTTTCTGCGGGTGCTGCCCGAGGAGATGTCGTCGGCTGGGAGCGGGTCGAGGCGGCACGTGGCGCTGTTGGAGTTGTACGATCCGCTGGTGTCGACCCATGTCGAGGTGGCCGACCGGCGGGTGCCGCTGGAAAGCGACTTGAGCACTCCGCTGGCTTATTGCCTGAACGATCCGCAACTCAATGCGCTGGCCGAGCCGACGGCCGGGCTGCTGCGTCCGGCCGAACGGCAGGCGGTGACCGGGCTGTACATGCTCGAGCCGCACCAGCCGGGCAAGATTCCGGTGCTGATGGTGCACGGTCTCTGGTCCAACCCGCTGACCTGGATGGAGATGTTCAACGACTTGCGGAGCCAACCCGAGATTCGCGAGCGATACCAGTTCTGGTTCTACTTGTATCCGACGGGTGAGCCGTTCTGGAACAGCGCCGCGCGTCTGCGGCAGCAATTGGCCGAGGTCCGCGCCCTGCTCGACCCGGCCGCCGACGATCCGGCGCTGGGGCAGATGGTGCTGGTCGGCCATAGCATGGGAGGCTTGATCTCCAAGCTGCAGACCGTCGACAGCG